>CALWSN010000021.1 GCA_944384215.1 uncultured Clostridia bacterium
TCATCATTTTTAGACCCAATAGGGTTCTTTTTACTTTTAATAGGTAACTTATTTTTTTCATTAATTGTACTAAAACGTTGGAAAGGGAGAATACTTAATATACTGTTGCCGTTAATATACCCTATAGCCTGTACAGCAGGTGTTATATTTACAGCAAAAAAATTCACAGTTGGTAATGAGCCTGCATCTTACGTAGTTTTATTTATAGTTAGTATGGTTCTTCTTATATTACTTGTAAAAATACGCCTAGAAGAAGCTATCTTCTTAAGTATTTTTCAAACTTTCCATATAGTTTTTTCAAAAAGTTTAGCTGCTGGTGCACTATCTCTTTTTTATGAAAAAAATATGTTTCAGCTTTTTCAAGTTGACCAATATACTCAGCTTATAACTTGTATTGCACACGGTATATTAGCTGCTCTATTTTGTATATATTACCTATCATTTAATGCTAAAAAAATGTCTTCATTTTTCTTGTGCAAAGGTCAAGTATATTATGTTATGATTATACATATTATGTTAGCATTATATTTATTGTTTAACTGCTATAATTTCTACTTTAACCTAGACCTTATATGGTTTTCAGTAGAACAAGTATATACTTGTATAGTTTTATATGCAATATATTTCTTAGTTCTTCGTTTTGGTGTTAGAATGTCTAGCTTATTACAAAATGAAATAAGACAAAAAAATCAAGATTTTGCAATCTTACATCAAGTATCAAACTTTACTGCTGTTGAAAATACTAATGATTTTTTAAGTTTATATTCTTCAACATCATCTAGCTTAAAAGAGCTTATAAATAATGATAATAAAATAGATGCTTTAGATAAAATTAAAACTTTAGATAATAAATGTAAAAGTATTATAAATGAAGATAATCTTTCTGTATCTTCTTCTAAAATAATAAATTCTTTATTTTATGAATTTAACAATATTTGTAATTTAAAAAATATTACTGTTGAAGGTAACTATTCTTTTAATGATAACATTAATATAGATGAAAAAGACCTTCACGGTATATTATCTGCTTTATTAAAAAATGCTTTAGAAGCTACTTTAAAACTTAATGAAGAAAATAAAAGAAACATATCTATTAATACAGAACAAAAAGAAAAAGAATTTATTATAAAAATATCTAATACATATAATAAAAAACCTAAAGTAGATAACGGATATCTTGAATCTTCTAAAAAATACACAGAAATTGAAGGTCTTGGTATTGGTTATGTTGAGCAAGTTTTAGCTAAAAATAAAGGTAAGTTTAAGTTTTCAATAGATAATAAAAATAAATTATTTAATGTTCAGATTAAATTAAAATTAAAAAAATAATAAAAAAGCTGTAAATTTACAGCTTTTTTATTATTTTTTGTATTCTTTACTTTGACTTTATAAAGTACGACTTTTGGCAATCATATTATCATTTAAATAAATTTATATTTTGTAAAACAAATCCATTATCAGATAAGTACATCATTTTATCAAATCCACATTGTTTAATTATTTTCAAAGCTTCTTCATAATAACAATCTAAGTTTGTTTTTTCATGACAATCACTATTTAAACAAATTTTTCCATTATTTTTATCAATGTATTCTAATAATTTTATATGTGGATAAGGGCTAGTTCTATATCCTCTAGATATTGCTCCTGTATTTACCTCTATTATTTTATTATTTTTTATTATTGTATCAATACAATCATAAGCTATATTTAAGTAGTCATAATTATTAAATTTAATATACTTTTCATCATCATTAAATTTCATTAATAAATCTATATGCCCAATTATATCAACCTCTTCCCAATAGGACATTTTTTTTACTTCTTCATAATATAATTTAGCATAAGATAAAAAATCACCATTAAAATATTCTTTTATTATATAGTCTGTAACATCACTACTTAAATCAACTGGTTTGTATTCATTACCAACTTTTATAAAATGAACACTACCAATAATATATTCTAAAAATTTATGATTAACAAAATTTCTTCCAAAATAATCTTGCTCAATGCCTAAATATATTTTTATTTTATCTTTATATTTATTTTTAACGTATTCTACATCTGAATAATATAATTTTGTATTTTCTCTAGTCATAGAATAATCATCTATTGGTCTATTATAGCCGTGTCCAGAAAACCCTAATATAGTAAATCCTTTTTCAATAGCACTTAAAACAATTTCTTCTATTGTATTTTTACCATCACAATAAATAGAATGTGTATGTAAATTTTGCTTAATCATTTAAAATCACCTAAATAAATAGGATTAGACCAAGCAGTTTTACCATAAATGTCACTGCATTTAACACGAACATAAGTTTCGTATCCTTTAAGCTTATATTCTCCGTAAGATAACTCATTATTTAATGTATTTGAAATTATACTTACTCCATCATTAACATAGTTACCTACTATAAAGTCAATTCTATATACTTTTTCACACTTAATATAAGCAACTCCATTTTTTATGCCCCAATCTTCAATAATAGGACCACTAGAAGAATAATAGTTTCCTTTAAGCATATTATTTATAATAGCATTATGCTCTAATTTTTCAGATTTTACAACAATAAACCCTCCGCAAGCATCATCAAATAATCCTTCGTTATGATTATCATCACTAGCAAATGCTAATAGTTTTTTATTATTTCTTAATATTTTATCCCCATATGTTTCATTGTAGCCTGTATTACTTTCATTTACTGTGTTATAATTAAATATTTCTAATGCCCATAAACCGTCTATATTAGAAAATTCTTCAAGAGAAACTCTAGACCATATAGGGTGGTTATAAGTTGTTATCATTCCGCTATCTTTCATTTCATCAACTAATTCTTGTGCAACTTTAGCACCGTCCCATTTACCATAATATTTTTTCACTGTTCTTCTTTGTAAATGTTCAAATTTATGTTTTGCCTCTTGTTGCATTTTATCTGTACCTAAAATACCGTGTATATGGTGTACTTTTAATCTAAACTTTCCCGTTTCATCTAACAAATTAGCAGATACTTCTAAATCTGGTAATATTATAAAATCTTCACTATTAAACTCGTTTCTATAATCTGTATAAATATCGTGTTCAGAAAAACATAAAAATGAATATCCATTTTCACGAAAAAGTTTTACAACTTCCTTTGGGCTTAACTTACCATCAGAATTTGTTGAATGGCAATGTAAATTCCCTTTATACCAATTACCCTGGCTACTAAATCCATCTATTGAAATATTTTTCATAAATATCCCTCCTTAAATATTTATACAGTTGTGCTCATCAACAGATAAATAAACTTTTTCATTATCTTCAAAAATTGATTAGCTTCTAAATAGTGCATCTGCATATACTTTAACACTATTTACATCAATAGAATATCTTAAAACATTACCTCTAGCAATATAGTTTCTAATTTGTGCATAATATTTGTCAAATCTATATGTATTTTAAAATAACATATTATTTTTTGTACTCATATATATAGCCTTTTTAGGAACCACGTGTATAATACGGTGATATTTTGCATATAAAAAAGCCATAGGGATAACCCCCCTATGGCTAAAAATTTAGATTTTTAATGCGTCATCGTCATCTTTTTCATCTTTATTTTTTTCTCTATCAATTATTTGTTTTTTAACAACATATGCTGTAATTAAGATTATTAAAAGTAATAAT
>CALWSN010000022.1 GCA_944384215.1 uncultured Clostridia bacterium
CTATAATGATTAACCATAGAATCTATGTTACCACCTGTAACTAAAAAAGCAAGCTTAGGTTTGCCTAGTTTTTTAAAATCATCTGTATTTTTCCAGTTAGGCTGTGCAATTATACCTATTTTAAAACCTTTGCTTTCTAAAAGTCTAGCTATAATAGCAGCACCAAAAGATGGATGGTCTACATAAGCATCTCCTGTAACAAGGACAAAATCTAGCTCTTCCCAGCCTCTTTTTGCCATATCTTCTCTACAAATTGGTAAAAAATCCATATTATTCTCCTTATATTCTCCAACCAGATAAATATTTATTTTTTAGCCTACCTTTTTGTACTTTACCCCAACCAATAGGATATTTATCTATACAAATAAGATGCCAACCATCTTGGTTAGTATCTACGGCAAAACTTTCTCCTTTTAAATATCTAGTTAGATTTTCATCATTTATGTTAAATGAAATTGTATATTTTGCGTCTTCTTTTTTTAAGCCCATTGCAAAAGCTTGAGATGGCTCAAAACGTTTTGTTTTTAGCTCTCCTAAATAAAAACCACTTCTTACTACTCTAAGCCCACTTAAATCTATACCATTAGGAATAGTAAAAACACTTGTTTTATGTATTTCTATATTATCATACATTGGTATATTTAAATTTTCTTTAAAAAATATTTCCATATCTGTAAGCTCTTTTTTATTAACTTGCTTTATTTGTGCAATATCTTCATTTTTTGGCGTTCCTTTTTTTCTAATTAGTGCTAAAAAGTGTCCTTCGCCTTTTATTTTATACGGCATAAGACGTCCAGATTTTTCTATACCATCTACTATATTATCTGTTTGTATCCATTCTTTTCTGCCATTTTCAAAGCCACTAGATTTATCAAAATCTATAAGCTCAAAATCTTCATTTTGTAACAAAAATTCGTTTATCATTTGTTCATTTTCTTCTGGTGCAAATGTACAAGTAGAATAGGCTATTATACCACCATTATCTAGCATATCTTTAGCATAGTATAAAATTTCTCTTTGAAGGGTGCAACAAAACTCTGTTTTATGAGTTTCCCAGCTTTTTATTGCCTCTTTATCTTTTCTAAACATACCTTCGCCAGAACAAGGAGCATCTACTATAATTTTATTAAAGTAACCTTTAAATTTTTTAGCTAAGTTTTTAGGTGTTTCGTTAGTTACAATAGCATTATATACACCATTTATTTCTATATTTTTAAGAAGTGCTTTACATCTTGTAGCACTAATATCATTTGTAACCAAAACACCAGTACCTTGCAATTTAGCTGCTATTTGCGTACTTTTGCCACCAGGAGCAGCACACATATCTAAAACTTTATCGCCTTTTTCTATTGGTAACATAGCACCCGTTGACATAGCACTAGGCTCTTGTATATAAAATAAGCCAGCGTTATAATAAGGGCTTTTAGCAGGGCGTTCATCTTCATAATAAAAGCCTGTATCACACCAAGGAATAGGCTCTAAATGAAAGTTTAATAAATTTTTTAATTGGTCGGGGCTTATTTTTAATGTATTAGCTCTAAGCCCTTGATAATTTTTGTCTTCAAAGCTTTTTATATATTTATTAAAATCTTCTTTTAAAAGATTTTGCATTTTTTCTATATATTTTATAGGTAAATCCATTTTTTCAGTCCTTTTATTTTAGTATAAAATATAGTTGCCTATGTTTTATACATAGGCTATATAGTTTTATTTTTATTATATTGATTAAGTATATATTCTTTTTGATAATCTAATACTTTTGGTATATAGTTTTGAGTTTCTTCAAAAGGAGGTACGCCGTTATATTTTGAAACATTACCAGGGCCTGCATTATAAGCTGCAAGTGCAAGCTCTGTATTATTATCAAATCTATCAAGTTGTTTTTTTAAATATTTTGTACCACCATCTATATTTTGCTCTATATCATAAGCATCAGTAACACCAAGGCTAGAAGCCGTATTTGGCATAAGTTGCATAAGCCCCATAGCACCTGATGATGATGTAGCGTTAGGGTCGAAGTTACTTTCTTGTCTTATAACTGCTGCTATAAGACTTTCTTCTATACCATATTTATCTGATGCTTCTGATATAGCCTCTCTTATAGCTTGAGAAACATCTTCTTGTGGTATACCATTTTGTTCATAATCATTTAAAATTTCAGAAAAAGATTTTTCTTCTGATTTACTTTTTATATTATCTGTGGTATTATTATATTGATATGTTTTGTTTGTAATAGGGATAGGTATTTTAGCTTCTATATTGGAAATAATCTCATTATAGATACTATTTACATTAATATTCATAATAATCTCCCTTCATTATCTTTTCATAAGCATATATTTTAATTGTAATACAAAACAACAAAAAATTCAACTATTAATTTATGTTATTTATATATGAAAGATAGAGGTAAAAATGAACGAAAAAGCTTTAAAAACTTTAGAATTTGATAAAATAATAGAAAAAATAGCTAGTTTTGCAAGCTCTTTAGTTGGTAAAGAAAAAGTAAGAGCTTTAAAGCCTAGCAACAATATAAGAGAAATAGAAACTTGGCAAAAAGAAACTTCTCAAGCCGTTAGTATGATACTTAAAAAAGGTTCTTTAAAAATAGGTGGGCTTAGAGATATAAACCCATTTTTACAACGAACTGCCATAGGTGGTAGCTTAAACTTTGAAGAACTTTTAAATATAGCAGATTTTTTAAGCGCTTGCAAAAGAGCAAAAGATTATGCTAAAAGCGAAAACAAATATGATGTATATGATGCATTAGAACCAAAATTTGAAATAATAGAGCCTATTGAAAGCTTAGATAAAGAAATAACAAGATGTATAATATCTGACACAGAAATGTCTGATGATGCTAGCCCTAAGCTTAGAGAAATAAGACGAGATATAAAGCTAGCCAACGAAAGAATAAGGCTAGAGCTTAACAAAATAATACAGTCTAGCACATATAAAAATATGTTGCAAGACCCAGTTATTACAGTTAAAAGTGATAGATATTGTATACCAGTTAAGGCAGAATATAAAAATTCTTTTTCTGGTATGGTACACGACCAATCTGCAACAGGGGCTACTGTTTTTATGGAGCCTACAAGTGTTGTTATGCTTAACAATAAAATAAAAGAGCTACATTCTGATGAACTGCAAGAAATAAACAGAATACTTAAAAAGTTATCTGAAATGGTAAATGAACATAGAGATATTTTACTTAGCAATTTAGAAATATTAACAGAAATAGATTTTATATTTGCAAAAGGAGAATACTCTATAAGCATTAATGGTACAGAGCCTATTTTTAACGAAAAAGGTTATATAAATATTAAAAAGGCAAGACACCCACTATTAGACCCTGCAAATGTTGTATCTACCGACATTTACCTTGGGGACGAATTTACAACACTTCTTATAACAGGGCCTAACACAGGTGGTAAAACAGTATCTTTAAAAACAATAGGTTTATTTACATTAATGGGGCAAGCAGGGCTTCATATATCTGCCTTTGATAAATCAGAGCTTGCTGTTTTTGACAATGTATTTTCTGATATAGGTGATGAGCAAAGCATAGAGCAAAGCCTTAGTACATTCTCTGCACATATGACTAATATAGTTTCTATACTAGATGAGGTTACAGATAACTCTCTTGTGCTTTTAGATGAGCTTGGTGCAGGTACAGACCCAACAGAGGGAGCTTGTCTTGCAATGGCTATTATACAGTATTTACACGACAGACAAATAAGAACGGCAGTTACTACTCATTATAGTGAGCTTAAAGTATATGCTATATCAACAGAAGGGGTGTCCAATGCATCTTGCGAATTTGATGTTCAAACACTTAGGCCAACTTATCGTCTTTTAATTGGTGTACCTGGTAAAAGTAATGCTTTTGCCATATCTAAAAGACTAGGGTTACCTGATTATATTATAGAAGATGCTAAAAACTTACTTAGTAAAGAAGATACTAAATTTGAAGATGTTATTACAGACCTTGAAATAAATAAAAAATCTTTAATAATAGAAAAAGAAAGAGCAGAAAGTTATAGGTTAGAGGCAGAAAGACTTAAAAAAGATGTAGAAAACCAAAAACAAAAAACTAGAGAACAAAAAGAAAAAATACTTTTTAAAGCAACAGAAGATGCTAAAAGAATAGTTGCTCAAGCTAAAATAGATGCTGATAATATTGTAAAAGAAATACAAAAATTAGCCAAAGAAAAAGCTAATCAAAATGATATTAATAGCCAAAGACAAAAGCTTAAAGATAAATTATCTAAACTAGATGATAGACTAGATAAATTTAATAGCAAAAATGCTCAAAAGCGTGTTATACCTAAAGACCTTAAAAAAGGAGACAGAGTTTTTATACATTCTTTAAATCAGTCTGGTACTGTAACTAGCGAGCCTAATCAAAAAGGTGAAGTTATGGTTATGGCAGGCATTATGAATATAAAAACTACATTAAAAGATTTATCACTAGATACAACTTATGTAGAGCCTAAAAAAGAACCACCAAAGCCTAAAAAAACTGCTAGCTTTAAAAATACAAAAGCTATGAATGTATCTTACGAAATAGACCTTAGAGGGCTTTATGTAGATGAAGCAATAGAAAAAGTAGACAAATTTATAGATGATGCATTTTTAGCAGGTATGGACACTATAAGCCTTATACACGGTAAAGGTACAGGTGCTTTAAGAACAGGCATACACGAATATTTAAGACGTAATAGTAGGGTTAAAAAATATCGCTTAGGAGAGTTTGGCGAAGGAGATGCTGGTGTTACCATTGTAGAGCTTAAATAATATTATAAAAAATCAATTTTTTTAATACCTTAATTATAAAAATTAATAAAATATTCATTTTTAATTAATATTTAGATGTTAAAATTTTTTATAATATTAAAAAGGGAGAAGATTTTATGAGTAAATTAAAAATATTGGTAGTAGATGATGATGAACATATTGCAGAGCTTATAAGCCTATATCTTAATAAAGAGGGATACGAAACAAAAGAAGTTTATAACGGTAGAAAAGCTATTGAAGAATTTTCTAATTTTTCACCACATTTAGTTTTACTAGACATTATGTTACCAGAAATAGACGGTTATCAAGTATGTAGAGAAATTAGAAAAATAAGCTCTGTTCCTATAATAATGCTTACTGCTAAAGGTGAAATTTTTGATAAAGTTTTAGGGCTTGAGCTTGGTGCAGATGACTATATTGTTAAACCTTTTGATAGCAAAGAGCTTGTAGCAAGAGTAAAGGCAGTGCTTAGAAGGTTTGATAATAAAGATGATATAAAACAGTCTAATCAAATCGTTGTTCCTAATATGACTATAAACCCTTCTACTTATGTTGTAACATATCACGGAACACAGCTAGAGCTACCACCAAAAGAATTTGAGCTTTTAAACTTTTTAGCACAACACCCTAATCAAGTTTTTACTAGAGAGCAGTTGCTTGATAAAATATGGGGGTATGAATTTATAGGTGATACTAGAACAGTTGATGTGCACGTTAAAAGGCTTAGAGAAAAAATGCCTTATGAAGATGTTTGGAGCTTAAAAACTGTTTGGGGCGTTGGGTATAAATTTGAAAATAAATAGTTAAATACAATAAACTTTTATTAAATTTTTATTGATATATATCTTCTATTATGATAAAATAAAAAAAGTGATTTTTTTAGGAGGATAAAAAAATGAATGATAATGTAGAAACTAGCATAGAAGAAACATCTTTACAAGATAATCAAAATACAGATACAGAACAAGAAACTTTATCTATTGAGCCTAGAGGCACTGTTGAAGAAGAAGGACAACAACAAACTGCAATAGAAGGTGAAATCTTACCAGATGAAACATTTACATCTAGCGAAGGAGAAAGTGTAGACACATCTAACGATAGCGTAGCAATAGATGACAGCACAGAAACAACTAGCTTAATAGAAACAACATCTCAACCTACTACTATGAGTATACCTTTTATTGGGTTATCTGCTATACAATGTGTAGTTGCATTTTTACTTATCGTTGTTGTTTTACAACAATCTAAGTCTGCATCTAGCATTACATCTAGTGCTATTGTAGGTAGTGGTGATAATCAATCTTATTGGAGCCAAAATAAAGGCAGAAGTAAAGAAAGTAAATTAGCTAGAATGACTGTTATATTAGGTGTAATATTCTTTATTATAACAATTGCTTTAGGTTTTGTAAGATAAAAACGAACTATAAATCAACTGCTTGTTTAAGATTATCTTAGATAAGCAGTTTTTTATATTATATACTATAAAATTTTATAAAAATGTTGTATAATAAATAGAAAAGTATAAAAAATAAAAATAACACATAGGAGGTGTTAAAATGATTGATATTGATGATAATATTTTACAAGAAAAAAAAGAAAAAATACTAGGTTTTGTTAAATCTAAAGAATATAAGCCTATGAAGATAAATGATATTATGATGCTTATGGAAGTGCCACCACAAGATAGAGAATTATTTTCTCAAATAGTAAATGAGCTATTAGTAGATGGTAAGCTTGTTTTAACTCAAAAAGGCAAAATAATGACGCCAGATAGCTTAAATATGGTTTATGGTACTTACACTAGCACATCTAAAGGTTTTGGTTTTGTTATAGTAGAAAATGATGAAATATATAACAAACAAGATATTTTTATTCACGAAAAAAATGCTAATGGTGCTATGCATAAAGATAAAGTTTTATGCCAAATAATAGAAGACAATACTGGTAAAAGACCTGAAGGGGTTATAATAAAAGTATTAGAAAAAGGCTTTAAGCATATAGTAGGTACTTTTGAACAAAGTCAAAGTTTTGGGTTTGTTGTACCAGATGAAAAAAGAATGTATAAGGATATTTTTATACCTAAAAAATATACTATGGGTGCAGTTACAGGCCACAAAGTTGTTGTAGAAATTATTAAACAGGCAGAAGAAGGCAAAAAACCAGAAGGTAGAGTTACCGAGATAATAGGCCATATAAATGACCCAGGGGTTGATATTTTATCTATTATAAAACAGTTTGACTTACCAACAGATTTTGATGATTTAGTATATAAACAAGTAGAAAATATACCAACAGAAGTTTTAGAAGAAGAAAAAACTGGTAGATTAGATTTAAGAAATATTCAAACAGTAACTATTGATGGAGAAGATGCCAAAGACCTAGATGATGCCATTACTATACAAAAACTAGAAAATGGTAACTATAAGCTAGGTGTGCATATAGCAGATGTTACCCATTATGTTAAAGAGGGAACTTCTCTTGACAGGGAGGCTTTAAAAAGAGGTACTAGTGTTTATCTTGTAGATAGAGTTATACCTATGTTACCTCATAAACTTTCTAATGGTATATGTTCTTTAAATCAAAAAGAAGATAGGCTAGCTTTAAGCTGTATTATGGAAATAGATAAAAATGGTAATGTGCAAAATCATCAAATAGTAGAAACTCTTATAAACGTTGATAAAAGAATGAGCTATACTATTGTAAACGATGTTTTAACTAATGAAAATAGTCCTTATTTAGAAGATAACAAAGAATTTTTAAATATGTTTAAAACTATGGAAGAGCTTAGGAACATATTATTACAAAAACGTATAAAAAGAGGGGCTATTGAATTTGATTTTGAAGAGGCTAAAATTATTTTAGATGAAAATAGAAAGCCTAAAGAAATAAAATTGTATGAAAGAAATGTTGCAACAAGTATTATAGAAGAATTTATGCTAGCTGCTAATGAAACTGTTGCAGAGCATTATTATTGGCTAGAGCTACCTTTTGTGTATCGTTCTCACGAAGAGCCTGATATAGAAAAGATTGAAGAAATGGCAGAGTTTATATCTAAATTTGGTTATAAGCTAAAGGGTAGCAATATTCACTCTAAAGCTTTTCAAAAATTGCTTGACAAAGCTAAAGGAACACCAGAAGAAATGATTATAAGTCGTGTTGTTTTAAGAAGCTTTAAACAGGCTAGATATACTTTTAGAAATGAAGGACATTTTGGGCTTGCGGCAAACTATTATTGTCATTTTACATCACCTATAAGACGTTATCCAGACTTACAAATACACCGTATTATAAAAGAAAATATAAATGGTAAACTAGATGAAAAAAGAATAAATAATCTTAGTAAAAAATTGCCAGATGTTTGCCTTAAATGTTCTAACAGAGAGCGTGTTGCAGATGATGCTGAAAGAGAAACTTGTCTTGTTAAAAAGATTGAATATATGGAAGATAAGATTGGCCAAATATTTGAGGGTGTTATATCTAGTGTTACAAGCTGGGGAATATATGTAGAGCTACCTAATACCGTTGAAGGTATGGTATCACCTAAAACTATTGAAGATGACTATTATTACTATGATGAAAAAAATATGCAATATTTTGGAGAAAAAACAGGCAAAAGATATTCTTTGGGTGATATTGTTAAAGTGAAACTTGTATCTACTAATATTTATGAAAGAACAATAGATTTTAAATTTATTTTAGAAGAAAGCGAAGAATAAAATATTTAATTTTATATGTTTAAAGGTGTAGACTTTGTCTACACCTTATATATTATTACATTTTTGTTTCAAATATAGATATATGTTGGAATTATGTAAAAATTTTTGTTATAATATAAAAAGTATAAGAAAAATAGTGGAGGCTACTTATGTTTAAATCGAAAAATATTTTTTTAACTTTTTTTATAGCTGTTTTTGTTTTAATTTTAAATGTTTGTGTGTTTGCGGCACCTTACGTAAATTTTAAAATAACTTATGATGGAAAAACCTATACATATAATAAAGAACGTGTATATTTATATGTTAATTCTAAGCCAGTAGAAAATTTACCTTTAGAACCTATTATACTAGATGACTATACTCTTGTTCCTGCTAGAGAAACTTTTGAAAAAATAGGAGCAGAGGTTACTTGGATAAAAGATACTGAACAAGTACAAATAGTATATAAAGATATGGTTGTTCTTATGAAGATAAATGATGCTAATGCAACTGTAAATGGACAATTATTTAAAATGGGCATACCGCCTAAGCTTATAAATGGTAAAACTATGATACCTGTTCGTTTTGTAAGTGAGGCCATTGGTCTTAATGTAGAATGGAACAATGATACTAGAATAATAAACATTAGTGAAAAAGTGGTACAAGATACTACAACAGAAACAACTACTATACAAACTACAACAACAGCACCAGAACCTGACATTGTTATAGAGAGTATTCATATGCCAGATTCTGATGAAAGAACATTTTCTATATATGCAAACAAAAAAATTGAAAAGTTTGAACAGGTAATATTAGAAGATGGCTCTGTTGCAATAGATATATACAATTCTAAAAACAATATTAATAAAACAAGTATGGATAGTGTTACAGAGTTTGTATCTAATGTTACAATAGAAAACAAAGAAAATAATATAACTAGGTTTATATTTAAAACTAAAAGCTCTGTTTTAAATAATAACTTTTTATCTGAAGATGGTAAAATATTATATGTTAATTTTGGTGGAAACCCTATTACAAAAATAGAAGCCCTTAATGATGAAGACAACGATATATTAAAAATTTATGGTGAATTTGCACCAGATGTTAACATAACTAAAAGCGAAACAACTAAAATTATTAACATAGAAATAAAAAATGCTGCTATTGTAAATTTGTCAGAAAATATTAAAGATACAAAATATATTGATAGCTTTGATTATAGCAAAAGTACAGATGTTGTTGTTAACATAGAAATTGCTCTTAAAGAAGATGCTAATTTTTCTTATAAAAAGCAAGATAATATGGCTATTGTAACAATAGGCAAAAATGCATCAAACGATACAAATAATAGTAATAACAATAATGGAAATGAACCTAATGGAAACATTACTTCTAGCAGACAGTTTAAAATAGAAAAAAAATCTAGCGTGCCAGTTAATATAAATAATATTAAACATACAGACAACTATGTTGATAAAGAGTATATTTTAACTTTTGATAAAGATATAACGCAGTTAATAAGTTTAGGAGAACACCAAGTTAATAATGAACTTGTAGATAAAATAATAGTTGAGAATGTATCTGGTGTTACACAGCTAGTCTTTAAATGTAAAAAAATAACAGCTATTAATGTAACAGAAGATAGTAGTTATATATATATTAATATGCTTTTACCAAAAGAAAAATATAAAAATATAGTTGTTATAGACCCAGGTCACGGTGCACAAGACCCAGGTACTTCTGGTAATGGATTTGTAGAAAAAGATATAAACCTTGCTATTGCTCTTAAACTGAATAATTTATTTGAGCAAAATCCAGATGTTAAAGCTTATTTTACAAGACTTAGTGATGTGTATCCTAGCTATAATGATAGAACTAATATGTCAAATGAAGTAGGGGATATGTTTGTGTCAATTCATCAAAATGCTTCAGGAAATGGTGGTTCTTCACCTAATGGTACAGAAACTTACTATTTAAACCCTAATACTAGTAGTAGTGGGCTTACAAGTAAAGCAATGGCAGAAATATTCCAAAAAAATCTTTTAGAAGATTTAGGATTATTAGATAGAAAAATAAAAACAGCTAACTTTATTGTTCTTAGAAATAATAAAATGCCTGCTATTTTATGTGAAATAGGATTTTTATCTAACCCATCAGATGCTAGTAAGTTAGGTAAAGATGAATTTCAACAAAAAGTAGCACAGTCTATTTATGACTCAACCTTAGAAGTTTTTGAAAAATACCCAAGTAAAAGATAATATAAAATTTATATATTAAGGCTATAAGATTTATCTTATAGCCTTAATATATAAAAATTTGTAATAATTTAAAAAATTAATTAAAAAGTGTTGACATAGTTATTTTAATATGGTATATTATACAAGTAAGTTAAATATCTGCGGACATGGCGGAATGGCAGACGCGCTAGACTTAGAATCTAGTTCCTAGGAGTGTGGGTTCAAGTCCCACTGTCCGCATAATTTTAGTCACTTTTATAAGTGGCTTTTTTTATGCTAAAAATTTTATATTATATAGCAAATTATTGAAAAGGCTATAAAGTAAATTGTATTAGTTAAAAAAATATATTAATAACTATACCATAATAAACAAAAAATAATATTTATAAATTTATTTTAAATATTAAGAATATATAAAAAATTGTTGCCTTATATTATAATTGTGTTATAATAAAATTGCTAAAGAAAGGAAGAGATAAAGTGAATGCTAAAGAAAAAGGTCTTTTTAAATTTGGACCACCACATATTATAGTGTTTAGTTTTTTTATTGTAATATTAATAGGAACATTTTTATTAAATTTACCTATATCTAGCCAAAATGGAGAAAGTATTGGCTTTATAGATGCTATGTTTACTGCAACATCAGCAGTGTGTGTTACAGGGCTTGTTGTTGTAAATACATATTACCATTGGAGCTTATTTGGAAAAATAGTTATACTTCTTCTTATACAAATAGGCGGGCTTGGTTTTATGAGTTTGTTTACTATTGTATTAGTTTTTTTAGGTAAAAAAATAACTTTAAAGGGTAGAATTTTAATACAAGAGTCATTTAATTTATCTACATTTAAAGGTATGGTAATGTTTTTAAAAAAAATAATAAAAGTTACTTTTGTAATTGAAGGATTGGGTGCTATAATATTATCTTTAAGGTTTATACCAGAATATGGATTTATTGGAGGAGTTTTTAGAGGAATTTTTCATTCTATATCAGCATTTTGTAATGCAGGTTTTGATATATTAGGTGCTAATAGCCTTATGCCTTATTCTACAGATTATGTTATAAATGTTACAATAATGGTATTAATTATATTAGGTGGATTAGGCTTTACCGTATTGATAGATATTAGCAAATATGTAAAATATAAAATAGCAAAATTTAGAAAGAAAAAAGTTGAATTATTTATTATGACGGCTCATTCTAAACTAGCATTAACTATAACTGCTATATTAATATTGTTAGGTGCTATATTAACATTTATTATAGAATATAAAAATCCTGAAACATTGTTAAACCTTAGGTTTGACCAAAAGATATTAGCATCTATGTTTCAATCTGTTACACTTAGAACAGCTGGTTTTGATGCAATAGGTCAGGCAGATTTAAACTATGGTTCAAAATTTTTAGCTATTATATTAATGGCTATTGGTGGTTCTCCAGGTGGTACAGCAGGAGGGATAAAAACTGTAACAATAGGTGCATTAGTTTTAGCTGTTATTTCTGTTATAAAAGGTAAAGATTGTATAACGGCATTTAAAAAAACTATAAGTGTATCTACAATACAAAAAGCCTTGTCTGTTATTATGATGATGATGACATTAATATTTACTGCAACTATAATTTTAACTATGACAGAAAAAGGTATAGGTATACAATATGAATTTATAGATATTTTATATGAAGTAGCATCTGCTTTGGGTACCGTTGGCTTATCTACTGGTATTACTCCAAGTCTATCTTTTATAGGCAAAATTGTAATAATATTATGTATGTTTATTGGTAGGTTAGGGCCTATAACAATTGTGCTAGCATTATCATTTACAAAATTAAATAAAAAAAATGTTATACATTATCCAGAAGAAAAAATAATAGTTGGATAATATGGAGGATAAAATGGGAAGAAATAAACAGTTTGCAGTTCTTGGCTTAGGTAGATTTGGACAAAGCTTGGTTAAAACATTAATAGAAAATGATTGTGATGTTTTATGCTGTGATAAAGATATGGAAATAGTTAATGAAATGGCAAAATATGGCTGTCATTCTGTTCAAGCTGATGTTACAGATGTTCACGTTTTAGACCAGTTTGGTATAAACAACTTTGATGTAGTAGTTGTAGCTATTGGTGAAGATATGGAAGGTAGCATATTAGCTACTATGATGGCTAAAGAATTAGGTGCTAAATTTGTAATAGCTAAAGCTAAAAATGATATACAAAAATCTATACTACAAAAAGTTGGAGCAGATAGAGTAGTTCTACCAGAAAGAGATATGGGCGTTAGAATAGCTAATACGCTTATTACAACAAATATTATAGACTATATAAATTTATCAGATAAATTTGCTATTGTTGAAATAGAGCCACATGTAAATTGGATTAATAAATCTATATTAGATAGTAATGTTCGTGCTAAATATGGTTTAAATATAGTTGCTATAAAAAGGAATAATCATATAATAGTTTCTCCTTTACCAAGTGAAGTGATACAAGAAAAAGATGTTTTAATTGTTGTTGGTAAAAATGATACTATACAAAAAATAAATAATTAACATTTAGGTGAAAAAATTGATTACAAGTGATAAAAATAAAATAATTAAAGATATAATAAAGTTAAAGCAAAAAAAAGAAAGAGAAAAAATGGGTAAATTTTATATAGAAGGCGAGAGAATTATAGATGAAATACCTTCTCACATTAATGTAGAAACTTATATTTTTTCTGAAAATTTTTATAACAAATTGTTAGATAAAAATAAATATAGTAATACTCCAAAGATAATAGTGTCAGATACTGTATTTAAAAAAATAAGTGATACAATAAACCCACAAGGTATAATGGCTATTTGTAACATACCTAAAAATAGTATAGAAAATATAAAAATAAAAGAAAACAACTTTTTTGTAATATTAGATAGAATATCAGACCCAGGCAATATGGGAACTATTATTAGAACAGCAGAGGCTTTAGGTGTTGATGCTATATTTCTATCTAAAGGGTGTGTAGATTTATATAATGACAAAGTTATAAGAGCAACTATGGGCTCTATATTTCATACTAACATTGTTGAAAGCTGTGATATAAATAATTTAATAGATTATTTAAAAAATAATAACATTAATATAATTTGTACACATTTAGAGGGAGCTAAAGCTCCTTATGAAATAGATTTAAAAAAATCTTTAGCTATATTAATTGGTAATGAGGCAAATGGTGTTTTAGATGAATATAAAAATAAATCAGATGAGCTTGTAAAAATACCTATGGTTGGTAACGTTGAATCTATGAATGCATCTATATCTTCTGCTATTATTTTTTATGAAGTTTTAAGCCAAAGGTTAAAGAGGTGATTTTTTGAACCGAATAGATTGGGACACTTATTTTATAGAAATAGCTAAGGTTGTAGCAAAGCGAGCATCTTGTTATAGAAGGCAAGTAGGGGCTGTTATTGTTAAAGATAATAGCATTATATCAACAGGATATAATGGAGCACCTAAGGGTGTTTTAGACTGTTTAGAAAATAACGAATGTATGAGAGATAAGCACAATATACCTAGTGGAAAAAACTATGAAGTGTGTATGTCTTTACACGCAGAAAATAATGCTATAACTCAATGTGCATCTAATGGTGTATCTTGTAAAGGTGGCACTATTTATATAACTCATAGCCCTTGTTCTATGTGTTTAAAACAAATAATAAATGCTGGTATAAAACGTATTGTAGCGTTAGAAAAATATCCAGATGAGCTTAGTGACAAGCTTATAAAAATGGCAAATATAGAATTTGTATTGTTTGAAGATAAGGAGTAAATTATGAATAAAGTAACAACAACTATTTTTGAAAGAGCATATCAGTCATATTTATGTGGTGGAGATGTTTATACATATAGATTTGAATCTAAATCTCCACTTATGACAAAAAAATATAATGATGCTATAAAATATTTAGAAGATAATGAGCTTATTATTGTAAAATTTATGTCTGAAGATAAAGTAAGATTAACTCTTACAGATAAAGGTATAGAATATGGCAACTCAATGTCAGTTTAGGTTTAAATATTTATTAATATTTTTTATATTTTTATTTATAGAAATTTTTATAGCCCTTTTTGTAAAAGATAAATTTATAAGACCCTATTTAGGCGATATGTTTGTAGTGATAGTTTTATATTTTTTTGTAAAAATATTTACCCTAAATAAAATTAAGTTTTTATCTATTTACATACTTTTATTTGCTATACTTGTAGAGTTTTTACAATATATAAATATAGTAGATATTTTAAATCTTTCTAATATAAAATTTTTTAAAATATTAATAGGTACTACTTTTGATTTTAAAGATATTTTTTGTTATTTTTTAGGTAGTATACCTTTATTTGTCTTAGACTACTTAGAAAGGAAAAAAAGATGAAATATATTGAAGAAAATGAAAAAATAATAATGACAGATTTTGACAGCTTTAATATAGAAGAAATATTAGAATGTGGGCAATGCTTTAGATTTGAAAAATTAGAAAATATGCATTACACAATAGTTGCTAACGGCAAAGTTTTAAATATAAAGCAAATAGAAAACAAAGTAGAGTTTTATCCTTGTAACAAAGAAGATTTTGAAAACATATGGATAAACTATTTTGATTTAGAAACAGATTATAATAAAATAAAAGATAGCTTAAAAGATGACCCTATTGTTAAAAAAGCCATAGAATATGCAGAGGGGATAAGAATATTAAACCAAGAGCCTTTTGAATGTTTAATATCTTTTATTATATCTCAAAATAACCGTATACCTATGATAAAGCAAGTAATTAAAAATATATCAGAAAAATATGGGATAAAATGTGGAGAAAATTATATTTTTCCTACTTTAGAACAGCTTAAAAAAGCTACATCAGAAGAGCTAAAGCTTTGCAAAACAGGCTTTAGGGATAAATATATTTTAGATGCTATACAAAATATAGAAAATGGCAGTGTAAATTTACAAAATTTATTTAATTTAAGCTCTGATTTAGCAAAAGAAGAGCTTTTAAAAATAAAAGGCGTGGGAACAAAAGTTGCAGATTGTGTTTTATTATTTTCTTTAAAGAAAAATGATGTTTTCCCTACTGATGTTTGGGTAAAACGTGTTATGGAATATTTTTATTTTAATGAACAAGATACACCTATAAAACAAATACATAGCTTTGCTAAAGAAAAATGGGGAGATTTAGCAGGATATGCTCAACAATACTTATTTTATTATGCAAGAAGTGAAAAGATAGGTACAAAATAAAGATAATTTAAGAAAAATAAAGAAAATAAAAGATATTATTATATAAAAATATTAAAACTGGTTAAAATAGTAAAATATGGCTATTGCATAAATATATATATTAAATTAGTATATAGATATGTTTAGCACTCTTATTAAACGAGTGATAATAAAAATAAAAATTATGTATCTTGCATAAAATATATTTTTTTTCATATATATTAAGGACGATACATAATAATATGGAGGTAATAAGATGAATATTAAACCATTATCAGATAGAGTTGTTTTAAAACATTTAGAAGCAGAAGAAAAAACTAAAGGTGGTATTATATTAACAGCTGGCGCTAAAGAAAAACCACAAGAAGCAGAAATTTTAGCAGTGGGCCCTGGTGCTACTGTTGATGGAAAGCTTGTTCCTATGCAAGTTAAAGTAGGAGATAAAGTGCTTTATTCTAAATATTCTGGAACAGAAGTTAAAGTTGATGGCGAAGAATATATTATTGTTAAAGAAAGTGATATATTAGCTATTGTTGAATAATTAAAAATATTTTGGAGGATATAAAAATGGCAAAAGATATTAAATATGGTGTTGATGCTAGAAAAGCTTTAGAAGCAGGTGTTAATAAGCTTGCAGATACAGTTAAAGTTACTTTAGGCCCAAAAGGTAGAAACGTAGTTTTAGATAAAAAATTTGGCACACCTTTAATCACTAATGATGGTGTTACTATTGCTAAAGAAATTGAGCTTGAAGATGTTTTTGAAAATATGGGTGCTCAACTTGTTAAAGAAGTTGCTACAAAAACAAATGATGTGGCAGGTGATGGTACTACAACTGCTACTGTTTTAGCTCAAGCTATGATACAAGAAGGTCTTAAAAATATTGCAGCAGGTGCAAACCCTATTATTTTAAGAAAAGGTATGGCAAAAGCTACTGAAAAAGCAGTAGAAATTATTAAAGAAATGAGCCAAAAAGTAGATGGTAAAAACCATATTGCAAAAGTTGCATCTATATCTGCAGCAGACGAAGAAGTAGGAGCAATGATTGCAGATGCTATGGAAAAAGTATCTAATGATGGTGTTATCACAGTAGAAGAAAGCAAAACAATGCACACTGAGCTTGACCTTGTAGAAGGTATGCAATTTGATAGAGGTTATTTATCAGCATATATGGCAACAGATATGGATAAAATGGTTGCAGAGCTTGAAGATCCATATATTTTAATAACAGATAAAAAAATAACTAATATTCAAGATATATTACCAATATTAGAAGAAATTGTTCAAACAGGTGCAAGACTTTTAATTATTGCAGAAGATGTAGAAGGTGAAGCTTTAACTACTCTTATTGTTAACAAATTAAGAGGTACATTTAACTGTGTTGCTGTAAAAGCACCAGGATTTGGCGACAGAAGAAAAGCTATGCTTGAAGATATAGCTATTTTAACAGGTGGTACTGTTATATCTGACGAATTAGGCCTTGACTTAAAAGAAACTACTATGGATATGCTTGGACGTGCAAAAACAGTTAAAGTAGATAAAGAAAATACAATTATTGTTGATGGTGCTGGAGATAAAGGTTTAATATCTAGCAGAGTAGGTCAACTTAAAGAACAAATAGAAGCTACTACTTCAGAGTTTGACAAAGAAAAATTACAAGAAAGACTTGCTAAGCTTGCAGGTGGTGTTGCAGTTATAAAAGTAGGTGCAGCAACAGAAATGGAGCTTAAAGAGAAAAAATTAAGAATGGAAGATGCTTTAGCTGCTACTCGTGCAGCAGTAGAAGAAGGTATTATAAGTGGTGGTGGTTCTGCTTATATCTACTGTATACCAGAAGTATCTAAAATTGTAGAAAGTCTTGTTGGAGATGAAAAAACAGGTGCAAATATTATTCTTAAAGCTTTAGAAGCACCTCTTCGTCAAATAGTAAATAATGCAGGTCTTGAAGGCTCTGTTATTGTAAGCCAAGTTAAAGGTAAAGAAGCAAACTATGGTTTTAATGCTTTAACAGGTGAGTTTGTAAATATGATAGATGCTGGTATATTAGACCCAGCCAAAGTTACAAAAAGTGCATTATTAAATGCTAATAGTGTTGCATCAACAGTATTAACAACAGAAGCTGTTGTAGCAGATGTAACAAAAGAAGAACCAATGATGCCAGGTGCAAACCCAATGGGTATGATGTAATAATATATAAAAAAGCCTCAATGTTTATTGAGGCTTTTTTATACTAAATTTTCCCATTCTTCATATAAAGATGTAAGCTCTTCTTCTAATTTAGTTTTTTCTTCAAAAATTTCTCTTGATTTATAAGGGTTTGTATACACTTCTTCTAGTGTAAGCTGTTCATCTGCTAATTTTATTTTATTTTCTATATCTTCAATTTTTTCTTCTAGTTTTTTTATAATGTTTTGTTTTTTTCTAGCTTCTGCTTGAGCTTCTTTTTGAGCTTTCCAGTCCATTTTATTGTTAGAAACTTCTTTTGGTTGTATATTTTCTGTTATATTTTCTGTTTGAGCAGATTTTTCTAGATAATAATCATAGTTACCAAGATATACGTTCATTTTATTTTTAGTAAGCTCAATAACTTTTGTTGCAGTATTATTTATAAAAAATCTATCGTGAGAGATATATATACAAGTGCCTGTATAATTTTTTAGAGCATCTTCTAAAATTTCTTTAGAAACCATATCTAAATGGTTGGTAGGTTCGTCTAATATAAGGAAATTAGCATTAGAAAGCATAATTTTAGCAAGAGCAACACGTCCTTTTTCACCACCACTTAATGTAGATATTTTTTTAAAAACATCATCACCAGTAAACACAAAAATAGCAAGAGCATTTCTTATTTCTTCATTTTTTAGATTAGGGTAAGTATCGGATATTTCATCAAATATAGTTTTGTCCATATTCAAATTTTGTTGTTCTTGGTCATAATAGCCTATAACAACATTAGAGCCAAGCTTAATAGAGCCATTATCAATAGGTAATTTATCCATAATCATTTTAATAAGGGTAGTTTTACCTATACCATTAGCACCTATAAGGGCAACTTTTTCACCTTTTTTAATATCAAACGATATATTATTAAATAGATTAAAATTAAAACTTTTTGATAAATTTTCTACTGTTAAAACATCATTACCACTTTCTTTTTTAGGTGAAAGAGTAAGATGCATTTGTGCAGGTAGATTATCGGGTTTTTCTATTTTTTCCATTTTTTCTAAAAGTTTTTCACGGCTTTCGGCACGCTTAATAGATTTTTCACGGTTATAAGAGCGAAGTTTTTTAATAACTTCTTCTTGTTTTTTAATTTCTTTTTGTTGGTTTATATAATGTTTTAACATTATTTCTCTAGCTATATGTTTTTTTTGAGAGTAGTCAGAATAGTTTCCGTTATAGATAGTAGCTTTAGTGTTTTCAAGCTCAATAACCTTGTTAACAATTTTATTTAAAAAGTATCTATCGTGAGATATAATAAACAAGGCTTTAGAATAGCTTTTTAAAAAATTTTCTAACCAACTAATAGATTTTATATCTAGATGGTTAGTAGGCTCATCTAACAAAAGAAGGTCTGGTTCTTCTAAAAGTATTTTACCAAGAGCTACACGAGTTTTTTGACCACCAGAAAGAAACTTTATTTGTTTATAAAAATCATCTTCTAAAAAGCCAAGCCCTTTTAATACTCCTTTTATACGGCTATTATAATCAAAAGAGTTGTTTTCTGAAAGGTATGTAGATATTTTATCATATTCTTTCATAACAAGATTAAGCTCATCATCTTTAAGAACAGACATTTTTTCTTCTAGTTCTCTAAGTTTAAACTCCATATCAATAATATGGCTAAAAATAGTTAAAAGCTCATCAAAAATAGTATTTTCTTCATTAAGATTAAGAGTTTGAGAAAAATAGCCTATTTTAGTATTTTTAGGTATATTTATTTCGCCACTATCTTTAGATATTTGGCCTATTATTATTTTAAAAAGGGTTGATTTGCCAGCACCATTAACACCAACAAGAGCAACTCTGTCTTTTTCATTTATATTAAATGATATATTAGATAAAATATTGTTTATACCAAAGGACTTATTTATATCATTACAAGAAATAATCATTTTTTACCTCCTATAAAAAAGTTACTTATAATAAGTATAACAAAAAACAATAAATTTTAAAAGACTAAACATTGACAAAAACAAAACAAAGTTGTATAATTTTGTTAAAAGTTTGTTAAAGGAATGGTGGTAATGGATAAAAAGGTATCTTTAGCTGTTATTAAACGTTTACCAAGATATTATAGATTTTTAGGAGACTTACTAGATGATGGTATAACAAGAATATCTTCTAAAGATTTAAGCGAAAAAATGAATGTAACAGCATCACAAATAAGACAAGACTTAAATAATTTTGGTTGCTTTGGGCAACAAGGTTATGGGTATAATGTGGAAATTTTATTTAATGAAATAAAAGAGATATTAGGACTAAATAAAACTTATAACTTAGTTATAATAGGTGCTGGTAAGATAGGCCAAGCATTATTAAACTATGTTAAGTTTGAAAAAAGAGGGTTTAATTTTATAGGTATATTTGATATAAATAAAGACATTATAGGCACAAAAATAAGAGATTTAGAGGTAAAAGATATTAAAGATTTAGAAAAATTTACTAAACAAAATAATGTAGATATTGCAGTTTTAGCAGTGCCTGTGGCAAATGCTAAAGATGTTTATAAAGACATAGTGTCTTACGGTATAAAAGGTGTATGGAATTTTTCTAATACAGAATTAAAAAAAGAAGAGGGCGTTATAGTAGAAAATGTACATTTAACAGACAGCCTTATGACATTAGCTTATAAATTTAATTCATATGATTTTATAGAAGAATAAAAAAACAAGTCTTATAAGACTTGTTTTTTTATGATTACAATTTTTTTAATACAAATTATTTAAAAAAATTAATTAAATTTTTATACTAAAGTTTCTCTAGGGATAAATAAAGCATCATCACCAATATTAATAACAAAACCTTTAGCATCTGTATCAATAACAGTGAGCATATAGTGAAAATCTTTTAAAGTAGCATCTATTGCTGTAAAAGGATTTTCTTTTTTAAATTTATTAAATTTTTCCCAGTCTGTGAAAGCTAAGAAAAGCTTGTTATTTTCGCCATCTTCAATGTTAACAAAAGAAACATCAGAATTTTGTAAATCGTTAGTAGCATTTTTATTAACTATAACAACAGGAGAAAGAAATTTAGTATTTTCTATTTCTCTTTCAAAAGCTTCATAGTTTTCATCAGATTTATCTTGTAATAAGTTTTGCATAGCTTTTAAAAAGCTTTCGCTAGAAACATTAGACATAATTTACACCTCATTTATTTATTATTATTTTGTTGAACAGGTGTTTTATACTCTTGTAAAAGGGATTGCCAGTTACTAACACCTGAGTTTATAAGATAATTTTTATAGTTGTTATAACTATTTACAGGGACAATAACTTCTTTTAATTTATTAGAACCTATAAACATATTATACCCAAAAGAGTTGATTTGTAAAGCATTAAATTGTACAGTTTTTAAATTGTTACAATAAGATAAAGCACCATCTGCAATAGATTGTAAAGTAGAAGGTAAAACTATACTTTCTATATTAGAGCCTTTAAAGGCTTCTGCTTTAATATTTTTTACACCTTCTTTTAAAATAATTCTATTAATAGGAGCATTTAAAAATGCTTGTTTTTCTATATTTTCAACATTTACACCAACATTTAATACAGATATGTTAGCTTGTTCAAAAGCACGGTTAGCAATAGTTTTAGTTTCTTTTAGCATAGTAAAACTATCTACCTTTTTACGAGAAGGATATTTTATAAGATTAGTTTTATCTTTATTATATAAAATATTGTCATAAGATGAGTAATTTTCATTAAAGATACTAACAGAAAAACCATCAATATTAGGTGTATTGTCAAAAGCACTTTCTCCAATAGTAGTTACATTATCTTGTATAGCTACATACCCGTAAAGCTTAGTAGCATCTTTAAAAGCAGAAGGATAAATTTTTTCTACTGAAGGTGGTACGTTAAAGTTTGTTGTAGATTTTTTAGGTGGATATTTTATAAGATTTTTCTTATTTTTATCATATAAAACACCATCTTGAGAAGATAAATATTGATTTTTTTCTGCAACATTAAATGTATCGATAGAGCTAGCACCTATAAGAGCATCTTCTCTTATAGAAGTTGTTTCTTGAGGTATATTTATATAAGATAACTCTCTTTTAGGTGGTACATATACAAGCTCTTTTCTATTGATGGTATATAATAAATTGTCAGAAACTTCAAAATATATACTACCACTTGTAGAAACTTTGCTAATATTGTTGCAACCATAAAAAGCATCTTTACCAATAGTTTTTAAATCTCTAGTAATTATAAGCTCAGATAAAGATGAACAATTTATAAAAGCTTCATCTTTGATAGTTTGTAAACTATCGTTAAATTTAACAGTTTTTAAATTGTTACAATCTGCAAAAGCTTGAAAATCTATAGATAATAAAGTTTTTGGAGCAGAAAAACTTTCTAAGCCTGAGTTTGCAAAAGCAAAAGATGATATATTAGTAAGACCATCTTTAAAAGTAACATTTTTTAAGCTTTTACAACCATAGAAAGAATATTCTGGTAAGTTTTTAACTTTATAAGGTATTTCTATATTTTTTATATTGCTATTTAAGAAAGTAGCTTTACCCATATTTTCTAAATATGTAGATAAATATATATTTTGTATAGAAGATTGTGCAAAGGCATAATCGCCTAAAGTTTTTAATTTTACAATACCAGATACTTCTATTAATTTTTGGCTATTAGCAAAAGCATAAGCACCTATTTCTTGTAAATCAGAATTAGCTACTAAACGTTCTAAGTTTCTATTGTTATAAAAAGCACCTTGCTCTATTTTGTTAACGTTAGTAGGTAAAATATATTGCTTATCTGTTTTACCAGCTGGATATGTAATAAGAGTATCTCTAGCAACATTAAAAAGAACACCGTTTATAGATGCATATTTATTAGCACCAGCTATAACATTTATATTTTTAAGATTTTGACAATCTGTAAAGGCTTGAGAACCTATATTTTTTACTGTGTTTGCTATAGTAACATTTTCTATGTTGTTATTTTGATAAAAAGCATAAGGGGCTATGCTATCAACAGTATATATTTTACCTTGATAATTTACTGTTTGGGGTATATTAAGATTTTTACCCTTAAAATTTTTGCCACTAGCTATAGAAACATATCCTTTTAATGTTTCTGAAGGATTTTGAGTGATAGTATAAGTTATATCACCGTATGTAAAACTATTATTTTTATCTATTGATATATTTTGAACAGGTAGATTAGCATTAACAGGACTACCAAAAACAGCTATGCTAGAAGAAAAGCTTAAAGCTAATGATAAAAATATAGCTAAATGTTTTTTCATAATAAACACCTCACTTATAAAAAATTAAACTAATAATATATTAACTATATTAATTATATTACTTGTAATAATTATAACATAAAAAATAAAACAAAACAATTAAATATTTTATGTAACACAAAAAATCTACATATTAATATAATATTTTTTTTTTTTTTTAAAATATTAATAAAATGTGACTAATGTTACAGGTAAATTACAAATAGCCTTAACCTATTGCAAAAAGTTTTGATAGGTGTTATATTATATACAAGCAAGGCAA
>CALWSN010000023.1 GCA_944384215.1 uncultured Clostridia bacterium
TACATTATCATTAGATGTAGATGTTATAGATGTTATATCTAAAACTTCTGATAAAGATTCAGCTATAGTGTTTTTATTTTTATTTAATGACAGTATAAAAGAATTAAACTTTGATATTATTTCTATACATTTTGGAATATTAATACTATCTTTTTCTATATTATTAGTTTTTATAAATGTGTTTAATTCATCAGTTATATCTTTATTATCATATTTTAAGTCATTTTCATCTATACCAGCGTAAATTGATATTAAAAATGAATATAAATCTTTATTATATATTTGTATAGCTATAACAGATAAGAGTAAAAAGTCATTTAAAGCATCTTCGCTATCTTTATTATCTTGTTTAATAATATTTCTTAATAATTGATAACTGTTTCTTAATCTATTAAATGACCTAGGGTTAGATTTTATACATAGCTTTATAAAAGAAGATAGCTTATTATATATACCATCATCTTTTACACTGTGTTCAAATAAATCTTTTATTAGAGCAGAATAATCATATTTATCTAAAGGAATATGGAAAGGTAATTGTACTATTTTGTCAAAAAATGCAATACATTTTTCTGTAGATGTTTCTTTACCAAATTTCTGCTTTACACCATTTATTACAACATTTATATCCATAGCTAAAACAAATACAAAATTTTCTAAGTCTAAAAATAGTTTTATTATTTCTAATAATTCTAAAGCTTTAACAGGCTCTAGCCTATCTAAATCGTCTATAAAAACTATAATTTTTTTATTACCTAAGCCTTTAGAAAAATCACATAAGCTATATTTTAAATCATTAATTAATTCAATACTATTAATAAAGATATTATTTTCTCTATCTTCTTTAATTTTTTCTGGCTTATATTCAATAATGGCAGAAGCAATGTTAGATTTATCAAGTTTTGATATGATTTTTTGTGTTATATCTGATATAGTTTTTAATATATTTTTAGAATTAGGCAAATCTTTAGTTAGTGTATCTATTAAGTGTGTTAAAAAAGTTAAATAAAGATTATCATCACTAGAAAATTGAGAATATTGCCAAGTATTAAAATAAACACAATGATATTTATTATCTGTTTTATTTTTTGATTCTATCACATCTTTCAAGCAGTTCATAACTGAAGATTTACCAGAGCCCCAATCACCTTGTATAGAAATTGTGCAAGGTGTATCGCAAGTTTCTATAAATTTATATAAACTATCGATATATTTTTTAATTTCTAGTTTATCTTCATTTAAAGATTTTATAGGTAAATCTCTATTTATTTCACTATTTTTATTCATATTATCACTACCTTTTTTGTATATTTTACAATATTATACAACAAAGTACAAAAAATGTAAAGTATTTTTTAATACAAGTTAGCAACAACAGGAAAATGGTCTGATATATATTTACCATTAAAGCTATCTCTTAAAATATTAACATCTTTAACATTTATAAGATTATTTATAAATATAAAATCTATCTCTAGTTCTTCAGCTTTAGAATTTACACAAAAATCTGCATCTGATGTAAAAGTACCTTTAGATGCAAAATTACATAAAACTTTTACTTCATCAAAAATGTTACACATATTTTTATATATAGTATCTGTTGTAAAAGAATTAAAGTCTCCCATTAATACAAAAGGGTAGTTTTTATAATAAGGAGATAATTTTTCTAATATAAGATTGCCACCATAAATACGAGCTTCTTCTGATTCATTATCAAGATGAGTTACAGAAAATACAATTTTTTTATTAGTTATTTTATCTAAAAGCATAACCCAAACACATATTCTTCTACAACCAGCACCATCATAAAAAGAAGGTTCATTTGGTGTTTTAGATAGCCAAAAATAACCACCATCTATTTTATCAAATCTATCTTTTTTATAAAATATACCGTTGTATTCATCTTTTTTAGCATCTCCATCTCTCGAAATACCAAAAAAACTATATGTATCTATTGTTTGTAAACTTTTTAGCTGATGAGGTAAAGCTTCTTGAACACCTAATACATCAAAATTTTCTCTTTTTATCATATTTAATATATGTTCACATCTTTGAGCCCAGCCCCAGTTAGTATCGCCTAAATTGTCGTATCTAATGTTATAAGTACAAGTTTTAATAGTATCCATAATTACCTCCATATATAATAATAAATTTTTTAATATTTTATATTAAAAAGGGTATTTATAAATAATTTTAAACAAAATTTAAGACAAAATCATTTATAAAATTTATTTAAAAATTATTAAGATATACATTAATTATAATAATAAAAGGTTGGCTTTATAAAACCAACCTAAAAGTTATTTTACTTCTGGTATAAGCATAAAGAAACCAGTTAAACTTTTACTATCACCAGATGTTTGGCTAAAAGTAGATTCGATAAATAAAACTCTATCTGCAACACGTCCAAATTCTATGGCAGGTACACTTAATATAGCACCAGCCATATCAACAGATAAAGAGGGAACAGATTGGTTTATTTTATAGTTCATAAGCTGTGATAAAGCTGTAAGGTAAGAACTTGTTAATATATTACCAATTTCTGTAAGCATAGAATAATCTATTTCATCAAACTCTGAAAAACTATTTTTATCTCTGCCCATAATTTCTTTAGCAAGAGTACAAGCAGATTCTTCTGTCATAAGATACATCATAATACCATCAATATCTCCACTAATACCAACTAATAAACCAGATATTAAGGCATCAGCACCACCTATAATATCTGCAAGATGTTTAAATTCAGGCATTTTTACAGTAGGTACACTCATAGAGATACGTTGATTAACAAGGTTAGATAAGCTAGTAGCAGCATTACCAGTACCTATATTTGCAACTTCTTTTAGCATATCTATATCCATTAAATTTAAGCTACTCATAACAAACTCCCCAAATATTTAATTAATTTACATTATTAACAAATTATAGTATAATAATTTTAACATAAAAAATAAATTTTGAAAACTATTTTCTAAAAAATAATAATATTTTTTAAATGTTATAATAAATATATAAGTATATTAAAATAAGGAGGCTTTATGAAAAAGTTTATTTTAGTAGTTCCTTCTAACGATAATGAAAAATTTTTTATTAATAAAAACTATATAAAAAATATAAAAGAATTTAATATACCTTATTATATTAGTGATTATAATATAAAAAATATAGATTATAATTTTATAGGTGGTATACTATTAACTGGTGGCGGAGATGTAGAACCATCATTTTATAATAAAGAAAAGCATATAAAAACACAAGATGTATTTATAGAAAGAGATATGTTTGAAATATCTTTATTAAAAGAAGCTTTTAAAAGAAAAATACCAACCCTTGCTATATGTAGAGGTATGCAAATAATGAATGTGGCTTTTGGTGGTAGCCTTAATCAACATATAGATGGACATAGCCAAAAAGAAGATAAATCTGTTGCTACGCATTTTATAGATATAAAAAATCCATCTATTTTATATGATATATTAGAAAAAGATAGTATAAAAGTAAATTCTGTACATCATCAAGTGGTTGATAAAGTTGCTAAAGATTTTAAAATATGTGCAACCTGTGAAAATATTATTGAGGCAATAGAATATAATAAAAAAGATTTATTTTTTATGGGTATACAGTGGCACCCAGAGGCTTTATATGATAAATTTAGCAAAAAGATATTTACATATTTTATAAAAAATATAAAATAATAATATAAAACACAAAACAAAAGAAGAAGGAGCTAACTATGAATAAATTTAGTGAAAAAATGGATGCTATAAAAAGTTTAGATTGGCTTATAGAAATAATAGCTGATATAGGTATGAGCATTATACAAATAATAATAGCTAGTATTGCTATAAAAATTTTAATAACTTTTATAAGAAAATCTTTAAAGTTAAATAATAAGCTTAGCGATAGAAAAAGACAAACTATATCAGAGGTTTTAGCTAGTGTTATAAAATATACTGTTTGGTTTATTGTTATATGTAGCATACTTACTAACTTTGGGGTTAATGTTGCATCTTTAATAGCTGTTGCTGGGGTTGGTAGTGTTGCCATTGGTTTTGGTGCACAAAGTTTAGTGCAAGATATTATAACAGGTATGTTTATTTTATTTGAAGACCAGTTTGGTGTAGGAGATATTATAACGGTGGATATGCTAACTGGTACAGTAGAAAGCATAGGGCTTAGAAGTACAAGAATAAGAAGTGCTGATGGAGACTTACATATTATACCAAATGGTATGATAAAAATAATAACTAATATGTCTAAAGAGTTTAACCGTGCTACAATAGATATAGGTGTTGCTTATGAAGAAAATATAGACAGAGTTATAGATGTTATGAAAGACGAAACAAGCAAAATATTTAAAAATAAAATGATAACAGGGCTTATAGCAGAGCCTAAAGTTTTAGGTATAATAGATTTAGCCGATAGTGCTGTTGTTATAAGAATACTTGCCGATACAGATATAGGTGAAAACTGGCAAGTAGAGAGAGAAATAAGACGCTTTATGAAAAAACGTTTTGATAAAGAAAATATTAATATACCTTATCCTAAACGCGTTGTAGAAATAGTAGAAAACAAAAGAAAGGAAGCTTAAATATGGAATATTTAGTAGGTGATATAGTATACACTAAAAAACCTCACCCTTGCAAAAGTCACGAATGGGAAGTAATAAGAGTTGGAGCAGATTTTAAAATAAAATGCTTAGGCTGTGGGCATATAGTTATGCTACCTAGAACAAAATTTGAAAAAATAGTAAAAAAGAAAATAGAAAAATAATAAAAAAATGAATAAATTACCCTTTTAAAATAAATACTAAATTTAGTTATTTGTTTTGAAAGGGGTTTTTTTATGAGCTTTAAAAGAGATTATTTTGAAATAAGATTAGAAAGTATAGGAGGCCTTGGGGCAAACCTTGCAGGCAAAATATTAGGAGAATATGGAGCTTTATATCTTGGGCTTAATGCTTCTAGTTTTTCAAGCTATGGGTCTGAAAAAAGAGGTTCTCCAGTTAAAGCATATATAAGATATGCTAAAGAAAATACGCCGATAAGAGTCAATAGCCCTGTGCAAACACCAGATATATTAGGACTTTTTCATATAGCTTTAGCAGACAAAGAAAATGTAATGGCTGGAGTATCTGAAAATACATCTGTTGTAGTAAATACAGATAAAGAGCCTGAAGATGTAAGGAATATATTAAAAATGTATGGAGGTAAATTATATTGTGTAGATGCTTTAAAAATAGCTTTAGAAACAAAAAGTCGTGTAAATATGGTTATGCTAGGAGCAATAGCCAAAACTAACGATTTTATGTGTATAGAAAAATTAGAGCAGTGTATAAAAGAAACAATAGGTAAAAAGTATCCTAAAATTTTAGAAAATAACTTAAATGCTATAAAACGAGGATATGAAGAAACTAAATTTAAAGAAATAAAGCCTGATGATAAATATGATTATATAATAGGTAAAGATTTAGAAAGGGCTTGGGGATATAAAAATGCTCCTATAGGTGGTATAAATACTTGTTTTGGAAGTAGTATATCTAACGATTTGTCTGCTAGTAGAGAAGGGTATGTACCTATTTTTATAAAAGAAAAATGTATAAATTGTGGACTTTGTGATAGCACTTGTCCTGATATGACTTTTCAATTTGTAAAAGGAGAATATAAGGGGAAAGAAAGTATGGTGAATTTAGGTATAGATTATCATCACTGTAAAGGTTGCTTAAGATGTGTTGAAATATGCCCTACTAATGCTTTAGAAGCCCATTTAGAAAGAGATGTAGATATATTAAAAAGTCATATAAGAAATAAAGATTTAATTGTGGATAAGTTAGATTTTGAAAAGATTGGAGCTAGCTCTTTTGTAACTAGCGAAAGTTATACAGAAGATACTAACATTTAAGGAGGATTTATATGCTTAAACAAAAAGTTATATTTGAAAGTGGTAATGAGCTTGCAAGTATTGCTTGTAAACAAATAAATTATCATATAATGGGATATTATCCTATAACGCCATCTACACAAATAGCAGAAAATTTAGACCTTATGAGAGCAGAGGGAGAAA
>CALWSN010000024.1 GCA_944384215.1 uncultured Clostridia bacterium
TATCAGATATATGCTCTTGCTCAAAAGGCATACAACGAGTTGTAGCACCTGTTAAATCTTTAATTTTATCTTCGCAAGCTCTATCTCCACACCACATAGCTTTTATAAAGCCTTGTTTTTCTTTAAGTATAGATTCAAATTCATCTAACGTTTTGGCAGTGAATGTATTTTCTTCTCTATGCTTTAAAGCTTTGTTATATAAATCTTCTTGCATAGTTTTAAGCATTTCATCAACTGTGCTTTCTAAATCATCTAAATTTACAAAAACTTTTTCTCTGTTATCACGGCGTACTAAAACACATTGGTTGTTTTCTATATCACGTGGGCCTATCTCTAGCCTTAAAGGAACACCTTTCATTTCATATTCGCTATATTTCCAACCTGCAGATTTATCGCTTAAATCTATTTTAACTCTATAATTTTTAGAAAGTTTTTCTTTAATCTCATTAGCTTTTTCTACTACACCATCTTTTTTCATATTAATAGGTAAAATAACTATTTGAATAGGTGCAATATTAGGAGGTAAAACTAAGCCGTTATTATCACTATGAACCATTATAAGCCCACCTATTAAACGAGTAGACATACCCCAAGAAGTTTGATGTGCATATTGTAATTTATTTTCTTTATCTGTATATTGTATGCCAAAAGCTTTAGCAAAACCATCACCAAAATTATGAGATGTGCCAGATTGAAGAGCTTTACCATCGTGCATAAGAGATTCGATAGTATAAGTAGCTTTAGCACCAGCAAATTTTTCTTTATCTGTTTTTTGTCCTTTTATAACTGGCATAGCTAAAAAGTCTTTACAAAAATCTGCGTAGATATTTAACATTCTAATTGTTTCTTCTTGTGCCTCTTCTTCTGTTGCGTGAACTGTGTGTCCTTCTTGCCATAAAAATTCTACACTTCTTAAAAATGGTCTTGTTGTTTTTTCCCATCTAACAACAGAGCACCATTGGTTGTAAAGCATAGGTAAATCTCTATAAGATTCTACAATGTTTGCGTAGTGTTCGCAAAATAACGTTTCAGATGTAGGTCTAACACAAAGACGTTCTGCTAATTTTTCTGAGCCACCGTGTGTAACCCAAGCAACCTCTGGAGCAAAGCCTTCTATATGGTCTTTTTCTTTTTGTAAAAGGCTTTCTGGTATAAACATAGGCATACAAACATTTTCGTGGCCTGTTTCTTTAAATTTTTTATCAAGCTCTTTTTGTATAAGCTCCCATATAGCAAAGCCATAAGGTCTTAAAATCATACAACCTCTAACAGAAGAATAATCTATTAAATCTGCTTTTTTTACTATATCAGTATACCACTGAGCAAAGTCTTCTTCCATAGATGTTATTTCTTTTACTAATTTTTCCTTAGACATAATATCTCTCCTTTATAAACAAAATAAAAAAGCTTAACAAAAAGAAAATAAGGGACCAAAAACGGCGGTACCACCCTTCTTAATGCAAAGCATTCACTCAAAACCTATTAACGCTAGGAACACGCTATATTTTCATATAGAAGCTAGAAGGGTAGGTTCTGTATAGGCTAATAAAGATTTTCACCAACCATCTTTTCTCTAAAAAAAGCTAATATACATACTAGTCCCTTTTAAACGCTTATAAATATATATAAAAATATATAATAAAAATTATTTTATGTCAAGGGGGTATTGACAAATAAAATTATATTAATTATAATAAGTGTATGAATACAACTAATACACTATATACGAAAGGAGGCATTTTATGTTTAATATTGATTTTAGAAACCCTAAACCTATATATGAACAACTGGTTGATAGCATAGAAAAATTAGCTATTAAAGGTATACTAAAACCAGATGAGCAATTACCAAGTATTAGACAATTAGCTATGGAGCTATCTATTAACCCAAATACTATACAACGAGCTTATACAACCCTTGAAACCAAAGGTATAACATATTCTGTTAAAGGAAGAGGTAGCTTTATATCTCCTAGTTGTCAAGATGCTATAAATGATAGACTTGAAGCTATAAAATATGAAATACAAAAGCTTATATATGAGGCTAAAGATATAGGTGCAACAGATGATTTAATTTTAAGTTGGTTTAAATGAAAGGAGAGATATTATGATACAAGCTTTAAATGTAACAAAAAAGTTTGATAAAATAGTAGCTGTAGACAATGTATCAGCAACAATAAAAAATGGTAATGTTTTTGGGCTTATTGGCACTAATGGAGCAGGTAAGTCTACATTTTTAAGAATGGCATCTGGCATATTAAAGCCAGATAGTGGCTCTATAAAAATAGATGATAAAGAAGTGTTTGACAATGTAGAAGCTAAAAATAAGTTTTTTTACATATCAGATGAACAGTTTTTCTTTAGTAACTGTACACCAGAAGATATGAAAAATTATTATAAAACTATTTATAAAAATTTTGATGTAGATAGATATAAAAAGCTTATGAAATCTTTTAATTTAGATGAAAAAAGAAAAATAAAAACCTTTTCTAAAGGTATGAAAAAACAAGTTTCTGTTATATGTGGTGTATGTGCTAAAACAGACTATTTATTTTGTGATGAAACTTTTGACGGCTTAGACCCTGTTGTTAGGCAAGCGGTAAAAAGTCTTTTTGCTCAAGATATAGAAGATAGAAATCTTACACCTGTTATAGCATCTCATAACCTTAGAGAGCTTGAAGATATATGTGATAATATAGGGCTTTTACATAGAGGAGGTATGCTATTATCAAAAGATTTAGAAGAGCTAAAACTTGATATACATAAGGTACAAATAGTTTTTAAAGATGGAGTAGATAAAGATGTATTTAATAAATTAAGTATAATGAAAACAGAAAGTAGGGGTTCTTTAAATGTATTTACTATAAAAGGAAACAGAGAAGATATAAATAGCTATTTAGCTAGCTTAGAACCTGTATTTTTTGAAATGTTGCCACTGTCTTTAGAAGAAATATTTATAGCAGAAACGGAGGGAATAGGATATGACATCAAATCACTTATCATTTAATTTTAAGTTATTTAAAGAAGAGTATAAAAAATATATATGGCTTTTAGCTTTAACTATTTTGGGTTTTTTATCTTCTAAAATAATATTACCTTTATTAGATTATTCTAACTATTTAACAGCTAAAAAAGAACTGTCTGAAGGTATATTTCCTTCAGGTTATTTAGAAGATAAGTTATCAGATCTAAATAGTTATTTAACATTAGATTTTGGGTTTAATAAATTAGTTGTAATAGG
>CALWSN010000025.1 GCA_944384215.1 uncultured Clostridia bacterium
ATCTCCATTATAGCCTTTTTTTAAAGGCACTCCTATTTCATTTGCAACCTCATATTTAAATGCATCAAGGGCTGCTCTTGCTTCTGGAACTGCTTTTCTATTACTTGCCATAATAAATCACCTCATAATTTTGTCATTTTACTCTATTGTCAACAAGATTATTAATATATATATCTTTTAAGATATATTAATTATTAACCTTGTAACTTTATTATGTGAAAATATATAAAACTAATACAAGGTAATATATGTAAATTTTATAAAAAATAACCTAACCATTAAAAATATAATAGTTAGGTTATTTTTATAAAAGCTATTAAATTTATTTTTTATAATATAAGTATCCTATAAGCATAACAGCTAAACATATAATAAGATAATATATAAATAAAGGATTTGCAAATCCACCAGATAATATTATAAATGAGCCTATTATAGCCATTATAGGTACAAAATATCCCATAAATTTATTTTTAATTTCACCTTTTTTAGCTAATTTTAAAATTACTATATATAAAACGCAATAATTTAAGTATCCTATACATATAGATATTTCAGAAACATCACCTTTTTGATATAAAATACCTTCACTACCATTTATACCTTCTTGTGTTATATAATGTAATATATACCAAGCTAAAGTTACAATAAAAGCAAATATAGCAGAATTTAAAGGCATATTTTGAAGTTTTTTATTTTGTTTTGATAAGCTTTTGCTAAAAGGCACCATATTTCTAATTGCTAAAGAATAAGGCATTCTTATCATACCAAGGATAACACCATTTACAGTACCTAACACAGATATAACAACAAAAACTAACATTACTTTTGCACCAATAGCTCCAAATAAATTGTTAGCCATTTGATTTACACTATTATCTCCAAGCTGTAATACATTCTCAGGTCCTACAAATATACTAACTCCAACAAAATATAACACATAAGCTAATAATATAACTATAGGTGATATTATTAAAGCTAAAGGTAAATTTCTTTTACTATTTTTTATCTCGTGGCATATAGATGTAGATATTATCCAACCATCAAATGAAAAAGCAATAGGGCCAAAGGCTGCTAATATTCCTAGACTTACACCTGCTGTTTTAACATTTTCAATATCAAGCATTAAATTGTTTAAAGGGTCACCTTTTACAAGCCCAAATATAGCAAATAAAACTAATGGTATAAGCTTTATTATCATAGCTCCATTTTGAAAATATCCACCAAATTTAGCAGATAATATATTTATTAAGTAGCATATAACTATAACTATAAATCCTATTGTATATGGATTTAGATATGTATTTTGTATATTAAATAATTGACAAATGTATATACCTGATACCCAAGATACAACTGCTGCTATAGATGGTAAATATAAAAATACTTGAAACCAACCAAAAGCTGCTGCTGTCTTTTTGTTTACAAATTCTTCTGCATAAGATATAATACCACCAGGATTGTCAGTTCGCGTTGCCAGTTGAGATATAGAAAGACTCCCAAATATTATGGCTATAGCTGCTATACAAAATATAAATATACCTAAAAGTACGTTGCCGTTAGTATAAGTTAAAACATCATCTGCCTTAAAAAATATACCAGAACCTACCACTATCCCTATAATCATTGTTATAGCTGTAAATAAGCCATATTTTTTGTTGTGTTCCATATTTTTTCTCCTTTCTCTCAAAAAAATTTAATATTTCATAATTATACATTGCATATACATTTAAGTCAAGTTTTTTTTATTAGAAGAAAATTAATCATTCTATTATTTTTGTTATATAATAACCATCTTCTAGTATTTTTATCACCTTTTCTTTGTTACCATTTATATTTATTATATCTCCAACTTTAATATTTTTTCCATATCGTATAATATTTTTATTATTTTCATTATTTTTTTGTACATAATAGTTTGTTTTAAAATAAGATATTACAATAGCTAAAATTATTATTATAAACCCGATGTATATTTTTTTATTTTTCATACAGTTTTCACCTTTATAATTAATCACATATATTGCATTATTATAAATAAAAGGTTGTAGAAACCTACAACCTTTTATTTATAATAGATTTTATATATTATTAGCGAATTCTTTACCAAAATTATATGCTAATTCTTTTTGCTCTGTAGATGGGTTAAATGGTATTTTTAAAGCTTCAACAGGCATTTTAAATTTTAACTGTGCAAAACGCCCTTCAACGTTTGTTATCCCAGCACCGTTCCAGCCATAAGAACCAAAAACACCTGCTTTTAAACCTTTATGCACATTAGCATTTAAAGATACTAAGATATCCCAAACAGGAGGTAATGTATCATCTGCAATAGTAGGTGTACCTATTAATAAACCTTTAGCAACAGCTATATTTGCTAAAACTTCATTTTTATCTGCTGTTTCTAAGTTATAAAGCTTAGCTTTTAAACCTGTTTCTTCTATACCTTTTACAACCTCTTTAGCTAAAGTTTCTGTATAACCATAAGCAGATACATATCCTACCACTATTTCATCTACTTTATCATTTTTAGACCATTCTTTGTAATATTGTATATATTTATCTAAATCTGTTCTAAGCACAGGACCGTGCCCTGGACAAATAGTTTCTATATCTAAATCTTTAATTTTGTCAAGAGCCTTTTGTACATATTCTTTAAAAGGTCCCATTATACAATCAAAATAATATTTATAAGCATCTAAGAAGTCTCCTTCTATTAAATCGTTAAATACTTTTTCATCACAATAATGACAGCCAAAAGAGTCGCAAGTAAATAAAGCTTTGTCTTCTTTAATATATGTGTACATAGAATCTGGCCAATGTAAAAAAGGCACACTTAAAAATGTTAAAGTTTTGTTACCAAGGCTTATTTCTTCCCCGTCTTTTACTATTTTGCTGTTAAAATCTTTGTTTGTTATTTCTTTTAAAAATCTTATGGCGAAAGCTGAACCTATTATAGTCATATCAGGGTTAATATCTAAAAGCTTTTCTATAGCTCCTGTATGGTCTGGTTCTGTATGGTTTACTATTAAATAATCGATTTTATCAACACTTGTTATGCTGTTTAATCTTTCTAAATGTTCATCAAAAAATTTACCTTTGCTAGCTTCAATAAGAGCTGTTTTTTCGCTACCTTTAACAACATAAGAATTATAAGTTGTGCCATATTCTGTATACATAACAACATCAAATGTTCTAATGTCAAAATCTAACGCTCCAACCCAAAATATATCATCTTTAACTTTTAAATGTCCCTTCATTTTGTTTACACTCCCTTTAAAGTATTATAAAATTTATTATAAAATTATCATTAATAAAAATATGATACTATGTCCAACCAAAAAAGTCAAGTTTAATTAACAAATTTTTCACAAATTTTTTTAAGATATAGTATTTCTTCTTTTGTTAAATATCTGTATTCCCCGATTTTTAAATTACCAAGGTTTATTTTATCTATAGCAACCCTTTTTAGTTTAACAACCTTATGCCCTATAACTTGGCACATTTTTCTAACTTGTCTGTTTCTGCCTTCTGTTATAGTTATTTTAAGAGTTGCATATTTATTGTCTTTTTCTAATATTTCTATATTAGCAGGTGCTGTTTTATAGCCGTCTATAACAAGCCCTTTTTTAAATTTTTCTAGCTTTTCCTCATTTGGCACTCCCAAAACTTTAGCAATATACACTTTTTTTATATTATGCTTTGGGTGAGTTAATTTATATGTTAAATCTCCATCGTTAGTTAGTAACAAAAGTCCTGATGTATCATAGTCTAGCCTGCCAACAGGTACAACACGCTCTTTTATATCTATATAATCAAAAACTGTTTTTCTATCAAACTGTTCTTTAGCAGTTGTAACGCAACCTTCTGGCTTATTTAACATAATATAAACTTTTTTTTCCTCTATTTTTATAGGTTTATTTTTAAAACAAACCTTGTCTTTTATCTCATCTATTTTTACGCCAAGCTCTGTAACTATCTTGTTATTTACCTTTACATCTCCTGCCAATATATGCTCTTCTGCTTTTCTTCTTGAACATATACCACAATCGGCTAAAAACTTTTGTAATCTAATCAAAATTTTTTCCCCTTTTTATATAAATTCAGAAAAAACAACATTAGAAAGGTCTATACCCTTTTTAGAAAGCCTTAAATAATCATTATCTTCTATTAATAAACCATTTTTTATAAATTTTTCTATTTCTTTTTTATAAATATCATATATATCAACGTTAAAATTTTTATAAAAATCTGATTTTTTAATACCTTCTGTCATTCTAAGACCTAAAAATATAAATTCGCTATACATATCCCTTTTTTCTAATATTTCTATTTCTCTATTGTTGTTAAAATTTATATAATCTTTAAAATTTGTTGTATTTATTATTCTTTTTTCATTAATTAATGAGCTTGCTCCAAGCCCAAAACCTATGTATTCTTTTCTTGTCCAATAAACTATATTATGTTTACATTCTTTGTTAGGCTTACAAAAATTAGATATTTCATATTGATTATACCCGTTTTTTTGCAAAATATTTATAGCTAAATAATAAAGCTCTCTATCTAGCTCATCGCTAAATAAGCTAAATTCCCCTTTTTCATACATATCATAAAATTTTGTGCCTTCTTCTAAAATAAGGCTATATGTAGATATATGCTCTGGCTTTAGCCTTGCAATGTTATCAAGGGTTTCTTTAAAATCCTTTTTTGTTTGTGTAGGCAAAGAAAACATTAAATCTACATTAACATTTTCAAAGCCTACTTTTCTGATATTTTCATAGTTTTGTAAAAAATCTTCTATAGTGTGTATTCTACCTATTTTTTTAAGAAGCATATTTTGATAAGCTTGTAAGCCAAGGCTTATCCTGTTTATGTTGCTATCTTTAAAATGTTTTATTTTATCAAGGCATAATGTACCTGGGTTTGCCTCTATTGTAAATTCTATATTGGTATCTACACTAAATAAGGAATATATTTTGCTAGATATTTCCCCTATATAACCTATAGGAAGTATTGAAGGTGTACCACCACCAATAAATATAGTTTTTACAATGTATTTATCCTTATTTAAGGTAGCAAAATCTTCTATTTCTTTTAAAAGTGCTATTTTATATGCCTCAAAATATTCTTCTTTACCTTTAAAAGATAAAAAATCACAATAAAAACATTTTTGGGTACAAAACGGTATGTGTATATATATGCTTAAATCTTTCATTATTCTTCTTCTAGCTTTAAAACGCTCATAAACGCTGCTTGAGGCACTTCTACATTGCCAATTTGACGCATTCTCTTTTTACCTTCTTTTTGTTTTTCAAGAAGTTTTCTCTTACGGCTAATGTCTCCACCATAACATTTTGCCAATACGTCTTTTCTCATAGCACTGATAGTTTCTCTTGCAATAATTTTGTTACCAATAGCAGCTTGGATAGGTATTTCAAATAAATGCCTTGGTATTTCTTTTTTAAGCTTTTCTGCCATTTTTCTACCTCTTTCTTGGGCAGAAGATTCGTGCACAATAAAGCTTAAAGCATCTACAACTTCTCTATTTACAAGCATATCTAATTTAACAAGCTTAGATTCAAAATAACCTATTATTTCATAATCAAAAGATGCATAACCTCTTGAACGTGATTTTAAAACATCAAAAAAGTCATAAATAATTTCATTAAGTGGTATATGATATGTTAAAACTGCTCTTGTTTCTTCTAAATATTCCATACCTATATACTCACCTCTACGTTGTTGACAAAGCTCCATTATAGCACCTATATATTCACTAGGTAGCATAATTTCTGCCTTAACAACTGGCTCTTCCATTTTTGTTATAGTAGTAACATCCGGAAAATCACTAGGATTAGAAATATTTAAACATTCTCCATTAGTTAAATAAATTTTATATATAACACTAGGCACAGTAGTAACTAAGTCTAGGTTATATTCTCTTTCAAGTCTTTCTTGTATAATTTCTAAATGTAATAAACCTAAAAAGCCACATCTAAAACCAAAGCCTAAAGCAACAGATGTTTCTGCCTCAAATTGTAAAGATGCATCATTTAATTGTAATTTTTCTAAAGCATCTCTAAGGTCTTGATATTTTGAGCCATCAGCAGGGAAAATACCACAGTAAACCATAGGATTAACTTTTTTATAACCTGGTAAACTTTCTTTAACAGGGTTATTAGCATCTGTTATAGTATCACCTATACGAGTATCTCTTACATTTTTTATACTAGCAGTTAAATATCCTACTTCACCAGCTTTTAGCTCTTCTGTTGGTATAAATCTACCAGGGCCAAACACACCAACCTCTACAACTTCAAATTCTTTTTCAGTTGCCATAAATCTAACTTTTGTACCTTTTTTAACAGTACCATCAAAAACACGCATAAAAACTATAACGCCTTTGTAAGCATCATAAAAACTATCAAATATTAAGGCTTTTAAAGGTGCATTTTCATCACCTTGAGGTGCTGGTACATTAGATATAATTCTTTCAAAAACTTGGTCTATATTAAGGTCTGCTTTAGCCGATATTAGTGGAGCATCTTCTGCCTCTATACCTATAATATCTTCTATCTCTTTTATAACTCTTTCAGGACAGGCACTAGGTAAATCTATCTTATTTATAACAGGTAATACCTCTAGGTTATTATCTATTGCAAGGTAAACATTAGCTAAAGTTTGAGCTTCTACACCTTGTGCTGCATCTACAACAAGTATTGCACCATCACAAGCTGCAAGGCTTCTAGATACTTCATAGTTAAAATCAACGTGTCCTGGTGTATCTATAAGATTTAGTGTATATTCTTCGCCGTCATTAGCCTTATATATAAGCCTAACTGCTTGAGCTTTTATTGTTATGCCTCTTTCTCTCTCTAAGTCCATATTGTCTAAAACTTGAGCTTGCATTTCTCTTTCTGTTAAAAGCCCCGACTTTTGAATAAGTCTATCTGCAAGAGTAGATTTTCCGTGGTCTATATGAGCAATTATGCTAAAGTTTCTTATTTTTTCTTGTCTACTTAAAGCCATTTTTATCCTCCATTTATATTTATATTTTAATTTTATTATGTTTTACTATTAAATCATAATATTATAGCATATTTTAAGTAAAAAATCTATTGTTTTATAATTTATTTTAATCAATTTTTGTTGATGTATAATACATATGTAACAAAAAATAATAAAAAGCGTACATCAATATTTTATAATTAATAAATCTAATGTATATTTTTACATAAATATATCAATATTAAAATTATATATAAATTTTAACTAATTATTTTATTACTTATATATATAAATTTTAACCAATTATTTTATTATTTGTATATATATATTTATTTATTATTTCACTATAAAAAGTTGGACATATAGTATTTTTTTTGTTATAATTATTAAAAATATATATTTTAAAGGAGGATTTTTATTATGAATTTAAAAGGGACAAAAACTGAACAAAATTTATTAAATGCTTTTGCTGGAGAATCTATGGCAAGAAATAAATACACATATTATGCAAGCAAAGCAAAAAAAGAAGGTTATGAACAAATAGCAAATTTCTTTTTAGAAACTGCTAATAACGAAAAAGAACACGCAAAAATTTGGTTTAAGCTTCTTCATCAAGGTATACCTAACACAATAGAAAACCTCAAAGATGCAGCTAATGGTGAAAACTATGAATGGACTGATATGTATAGCCAAATGGCTAAAGATGCAAGAGAAGAAGGTTTTGAACATATAGCAAAGCTTTTTGAAGAAGTAGGTAAAATAGAAAAAGAACACGAAGAAAGATATTTAGCTTTATTAAAAAATATAGAAGATGGTAAAGTTTTTGAAAAAGATGAAGAAGTAGTATGGCAATGTGCTAATTGTGGACATATTCACACAGGTAAAAATGCTCCAAATGTTTGCCCTGTATGTGCACACCCTCAAGCATATTTCCAAGTATTAGCTAAAAATTATTAATTTTACATTAAAATAAAGGTGTTATTATTAACACCTTTATTTTAATATTTTCTTATAATATTCTACTATTTTTATATTCACCTGTTTCGTTAAATTCTACCCACTCACAAATATTTTCTGCGTGGTCGCCTATTCTTTCAAAATATTTAGCAATCATAAGGAAGTCTATACACATATCTGATAAATCATTAGATTTTTTTATAATTTCTATAACTTCAGATTTAACTTTTGTAAATAAATTGTCAACTTCATCATCTATTTCTATTATTTTTTTAGTAAGTTCTGTATCACCTTTAACAAATGCTTCAATAGAGCCCTTAACCATTTTTTTTGCAAGTAAAGCCATTTCTGGAATATGCTCTACTATTTCAAAAACGTGGTCTGCATCTATTTTCAAAATAATACTAGCTATATCTGATGCGTGGTCACCTATTCTTTCCATATCTGTAACCATTTTTAGAGCAGTAGAAACTATTCTTAAATCTTTAGCAACTGGTTGCTGACGTAATATTAAAGATAAGCAATGACTTTCTATGGCTTTTTCCATATCATCTATATCTCTATCTTTTCTTATAATCTCTTTAGCTAAGCTATGGTCTTGATTTTTAAAAGCTATTATTACATTTTCTATGGCTTGTTCTATTAAAGTACCCATTTTTATAAGCTCTACATTTAATTTTTCTATTTCGTTTTGAAATCCAAGTCTGCCAGACATATTACCCCTCCTAAATTAAAATATATAATTAATATTATTATCCAAATCTTCCTGTAATATAATCTTCTGTTCTTTTATCCTTTGGTCTTGAAAATATATCATCTGTTGAACCCATTTCTACCATTTCACCTACTAAGAAAAATGAAGTATAATCTGATATCCTAGCTGCTTGTTGCATATTATGTGTAACTGTAACAACTGTATATTCTTTTTTTAGTTCTGCCATAAGTTCTTCTATTTTTATAGTAGATATTGGGTCTAAGGCTGATGTTGGTTCATCCATTAATAAAACCTCTGGCTTAACAGCTAAAGCTCTTGCTATACAAAGTCTTTGTTGTTGTCCACCAGATAAACCTAAAGCAGATTTTTTTAATCTATCCTTAACTTCATCAAAAATAGCTGCACCTTTTAGGCTAGTTTCTACTATTTCATCTAAAACTGCTTTAGATTTTATACCGTGTATTCTAGGGCCATAAGCAATGTTATCATATATACTCATAGGAAATGGGTTTGGCTGTTGAAAAACCATACCAACCTTTTTTCTAAGAAGTGTAGTATCAACTTTAGGAGAATATATATCTTCTCCATCTAATAATATTTTACCATCTATTTTAACATTTTCTACAAGGTCATTCATTCTGTTAAGAGTTTTTAAGAACGTAGATTTTCCACAACCAGAAGGCCCTATAAAAGCAGTTATTTTTCCTTTTACAATGTTCATATTTATATTTTTAAGTGCGTGATGTGCACCATAATATAAATTTAAGTTTTCAACAGAAATTTTAGTATTATTTTCCATTTTCATTCCTCTTTCGTCAATTATTTTTTACTACCTCTTAATATAAGTTTTGTAATAATATTAAGTAAAAATACTAAACATAATAATACAAAACCTATACCAAATGCATTGTCATATTCTGCTTTAGACATACTAAGATACATTTGTATTGTTAATGTTCCACCAGAGCTAAAAATATGTGTAAATAAGTTTTTAGGTAAGAAATAAACACTACCTGCTGTAAATAATAATGCTGCTGATTCACCTATTATTCTACCCATAGCAAGAATTGTACCTGTTACTATACCAGGAGCTGCACTAGGTAATATAATAGTTCTTATCATATACCATTTTGTACTACCAATACCTATTGCACCATCTCTATAACCTTTAGGTACTGTTCTTAAAGATTCTGTTGTCGTTCTTATTATAACAGGTAAAATCATTATTGTAAGTGTTAAGCTACCACATAATATAGAAAATTTAAGATTTAAAGTTATACCAAAAAATACCATACCAAAAAGACCATATATTATAGAAGGTATACCTGCTAATGTTTCTGTTGTAAACTCTATAATACGCACAAATTTTTTATTTTTAGCATATTCATTTAAGTATATAGCAGCACCTATACCTATTGGTAAAGCTATTAAAAGTGTAATAACTATAATATATAATGTATTAATTATATTCCCTAATATACCAAAAGTTTCATTAATAGTTGAAGGCACTGTAAATAAAAATTGAGGTGTAACTTTTGATATTCCTTTATAAGTTACATAACCTATTATTGAAACTAATATTAAAACAGCTAAAGCTGCAGATAAATATATAAGACTAAGTAAAAAGTTATCTAAAGGTCTGGATTTTTTGTTATATATACTATTCTCCATTATTTATCTACCTCCTTTTTTAACATTTTACTTATAATAATGTTTATAACCATAATAAATATAAACAATATAAGTCCTATTGTAAATAATGCTTGTCTATGTAAACCAGATGAATAAGACATTTCTGATACTATACCCGTTGTTAAAAATCTTACAGAGTTAAATGGTAAAGGAAGGTTTACAGAGTTACCAGATACTAATACTATAGCCATAGCCTCACCTATTGCTCTACCTATACCTAAAACAACTGCCGTTATTATACCAGATTTAGCAACTGGTAAACATACTTTAAATATTGTTTGTATATATGTTGCACCTAATGCTAAAGATGCCTGTTTTAAACTAGTAGGAACTGCTTTTAAAGCTGTCTCACTAACATTTATAACTGTTGGTAAAATCATTATAGCCAAAACTATTATAGCTGCTAAAAGGTTAGCACCACCTGTAAACTGATGATTAGGGTCGTTTTTAAATAAATATAATTCAAGTTTATATATTATAGGATTTATTATTAAAACACCAAATAAACCATATATTATAGAAGGTATACCTGCTAAAAGCTCTATACAAGGTTTTATAATTGTATATGCTCTCTTGCTTGCTATATCAGATAAAAATATTGCTGTAAGTATACCAATTGGAACCCCTATTAATATAGATAAAAATGTTCCTACTATTGATGTTAATATAATATATGCTATACCAAAAGATGGTTCTGCTGCTGTTGGTTTCCATACTGTATTAAATAGCATGTCCTTTATACCTATTTTAAAAATAGCAGGTGTACCAGATATAATCATATAAATTGTTATAGCAAAAACTGCTATAATAGCTACCAATGAACATACTAAAAAAATTATATGCATACTTTTTTCTAAAATAGAATTATTTTTATTTTTAGAAAAAATACTTTCTTTTTTACTTGTATCCATATTAAATTGCCTTTCTTTTAAATAAAATTATTTAAAGAAGAATATAATAAAACTTATTATATTCTTCTTTACTAAACTAATTTAATGAAACTAAACCAACTTTTTCTATTAGAGTTTTACCTTCTTCACTATTTAAAAAGTTGAATAACTCTTGAACTTCTGGTCTTTGTTCTGATATTTCTCCCTTAGTTGCCATAACAAATGGACGAGAAAGTACATATTCTCCAGATTTTATATTATCTGCTGTTGGTTCAATAGTATTAATTTTTAAAGGTTTTACAGTAGCATTATGTATAACATCTAATGATACATATCCAATAGAACCTGGTGTAGATTCTACTTTACCTACAACAGCACCTGTTGAATCTATTTCTTGAGAATAAACACATTTATCTTCTAGGTCTAAAATTTCTTCAAAAGCACCTCTAGTACCAGAGCCTGCTTCTCTACCTATAACAACTATGCCCATATCTTCTCCGCCTATTTCGCTCCAATTTTTTATTGTGCCATCATATATACCTTTAAGTTGTTCTAAAGTTAAATCTGAAACAGTATTATCTTGGTGAGTTATAATAGCAATACCATCAAGAGCTACTATATTTTCTACAACACCTTTTTGTTTTTCTTCTTCTTTTAATGCTCTAGAAGAATTTCCTATATCTACTGTTCCATTAGCAACTGCTTCTATACCAGAACTAGAACCTGTAAACTGTGCTGTTACTGTAACATTAGGATATTTTTGCATAAACACTTCTGATAATGAGTTTGATAGTTTTTCCATAGATGTAGAACCATTCATTGTTATGTTACCACTTAACTCTGTACTACTTTCATTAGTATCTTTAGCTTGTTCTGTACCACTTGTACCATTTGTACCACTTGTGCCACATCCAACTAAAGTTGTAAAAACTAATGTTGTTGTTAATAAAAATTTAAATATCTTTTTCATAATCATCTCTCCAAATAATTTATAATTTTCTTAATTCAAGTATATTATATAATAATTATTTTTATATTAATATCAATATATATGTAGTTTTTGTAAAATTTTTGTAAAGTTTTTAATCGATAAACACTTTTTATATAAATTAGATTTTTTAAATACTTTATATAAAAAATAATAATAAATATTTTATTTATAAAATTAACGTTTTAATAACTTAAAATATTTAATGTTAAATTATTTATCTTAAAATAGTAAATCAATATTTTAGTTATAAAAACAAGTATATAATATTTATTATTAGTATATTAACAATAAGAAAAATTAAGTATTTTTATAAAAATTTATACAAAAACCCCAGAAAAACAATATTTCTGGGGTAATATAAAATATAAATCGATAATAAAAATTAACGTTTTGAGAACTCAAAACCTTGAATATTACATTATTTATTTTATTCTTGTTACTAGTATGACACTATCATATAAAGCTACTACTTGATGATTTTATTGTTTATTTTTTGATAAAAAGGGGCAAACCCCCCTTTTTTTATATTTTTTGTTAAATTATTTTAGTAATTTTAGTATTAGCATCATAAATAACCTTTTTACCTAAAACCTCTGCTAATTCTGCTATGCTATAATAGTTTTTACCATTATCATTTATTGCATCTAATTCTTTTCTAACTCCATTTACTTCTACAACTCTTTTAACTTTCATATAATCATTCTCCTTTAAGCTGTTTTTAAAATTATTCCAAGCTACATTATTGTTTACAAAAGGTGCTGGACAAACTTTTCTAGTTACATCATAATGCCTTATTACATTTTCAATAGGTATATTGTACTTTTTCATTAACATTTTTGTAAGCTCTATAGCATTTTTTATGGTTTCATTATTAAAATAATAATTGCCCTTGCTATCTTTTTCAGAGCATAATTCTATACCTATAGCATTATCATTTCTACATTTGTTATGATAATACTTTCCACTTGTTCCACAATGCCAAGCAGTGTTATTATCTTCTACACTTTGCCATATTTCCTTTTCATCAACAAAATAATGAGCCGATGCGTTTCTATTAGGTGATTTAAAATAACTACAATTACTTTTAGCTAAATCACCATTATTGGCGGTATAATGGACAACTATAAACTGTATTTTTTGTTTTCTTCCTTTAGTAAAGTTACTGCTATGTGCTATTAATTTATTTATTTCCATTTTCATCATCTCCAAACAATTTATCTATAAAATTTTTAACTTTATTTACAACTAAAGTACCTACATTAAATTGTAGTTTTTGTAATAATTCTAAAAAGCCTTTAGGTAGATTACCATTTATTTCTGCATAGTTTTCAAATATACTTGCTATCTCTACTGCCATAAAATAATAAAGCCCTATGTATACAATAAAATCTACTTTAAATACCCAGTTTAATAAATAAAGTAAGCTTATAAGAAGTAACTCTACTATTTTGCCAGCTATACCCCATTTAGCCTTTTTAGATGCCCATTCTCCTTTTTTAAACCCTTTTACCCAACCAAAAATAGTGTCGATAATCATCAACACTATTAAGGCTATTATATGTTTATGGGTTTCTCCAAAAATACTAGCAAACATTCCTAAAAAAGATGCTAGGCTTAGTTTAGTAATTTCTATATGACTATTCATATGTACCCCCTTAATACTTATAATAAATTTACATTAAATCTCATCAACTTTTTCATCATCTTTATTAATTAATTCTACTAATTCTATGTATTGCTCTGCTGTAATTCTATTAGCTAAAAGGTATAAATCTAATTTTTCCAGCATTTGCTCTTTATTATAGTTCCCTGTTAAAATTAAGTTTTTTGTTAATGTATAAATCATCTCAATAACCTCCGTTTATTTCATTTAAAATTTTTAACATTTCGACATCAAGCACTAAATTAGCTTGTATTATTTCTTCTTCTGTCATATTAATTGGTGCGTTTTCATCTGCTTTTATAGTTACATTATTACCGTTTGTATCTGTATATTTATCAATTATCTTCATAAAAACACCCCCTACAAAACATTTATTTTTAATAAATTAGTACTAAAAGTTGGTTGTATGATTATTTTCTTGTACCCAGCTTTTAATTTAGTTTCAGCTGAAGTTTTTTGAGAAAATTCTCCAACTTCTAAATAATCAATAATAATATTGCTAACTACAATATCTTGTTCAAGATGAAAAGCAAAAGTTATATTTTTTAATTCTTTTTCTTCTTTAATTTTATTAAAATCTATATCTTTTACTTTAGATATATCTATGCCATTAGTCGATACATTATCTATTTCTTCTACTTCAAGCTCATTTGTTTCAAAGTTATATTTATAAAATACTTCTTCTTCGTTAAATTTCATTAAGCACTTAACATTATTTCCATTAATAGCTAAACTGTTAAAATTTTCAATCATTCTCAAATCAATAGGGTTAGTAACCACTGTTTTGTTTTCTATTTTATAACTATTAATATTAAGCTTTTTAATGTTCTCATCTTTAAAAACTACACTAAAGTTATCAAATTTATCAATTGGTACAAAAGTATCATCACCATAAGTAACTTGTTTTGTTAAATCTGGCAGTAAAAAACTTTTTTCAAAATCTAAAGAACCAACTTCATTAAATTGTTTTGTT
>CALWSN010000026.1 GCA_944384215.1 uncultured Clostridia bacterium
TAATAATTCATTTAAGTCTATAAAACCTTTTTCATCAACATTTAAATATGTAACTTTAAAGCCTTGTTTTTCTAGTGTTTTACATGAATCTAATACTGCATGATGTTCTATTTTACTTGTTATAATATGATTTCCTTTTAATTTATTTGCATAAGCATATCCTTTTATTGCTAAATTATCACTCTCACTTCCACAAGATGTAAAATAGATTTCTTTAGGATTACAATTTAATGCTTGAGCCACTTGTATTCTTGAATTATTTATTGCTTTTTTAGCATTTCTTCCCAAAGAATACATGACAGATGCATTTCCATATTCAATTTTAAAATATGGTAACATCTCTTTTATAACCTCTTCTCTTACAGGTGTTGTAGCTGCATGATCAAAATATCTTATTTTCAAAATTTCCTCCTCCATTATAATTTCTATGTATCTAAAAAGAAAACATATACTATAGTATATGTTTTCTTTTACTTATTATTACTATTGCTCGTATTCCATCTTTTAATACGAATATTTTTATATTCTTCTAAAACCTGTGAATATTTTCTATATTCATCCTCCCAAATCATATCTGGTATTTTGTCAAAAGCATTAAATACTTTTTCCGCTTCACTAAGAAAAATCAATTGTTCCTGTGGACTCATTTTCTTGCATCTATTTGAAAAAGCATACAATTTATCTAACATTTGATTAGCTTGTATAAAACTCCAAAAATCTTTTACTTTTATCCCTGCTAATTTAAGTTGAAATATTGAAAATGCAATTAAACCAAATATAACTAGCAGTAATAAATATATTATTATAGCTATTTCCATATTTTTTCCTCTCTTGTAAATATATGAACCATTATATCATTTGATTTTTCAATATTCAAGTATTTTTATAATATAATCATGTTTTTTGTTGTAACATAAGTATCTATTTTTAGTATTATTTTCTTTTATCTAATGTATCTAAATTATCTAAAGCCTTCCCTGTGCCTAAGGCAACACAAGATACAGCTTCTTGAGCTATCATAACATTTATTCCAGTTTTTGCTTGTAGCAACTTATCTAAACCATCAATTAAACATCCCCCACCAGTCATATATATACCTCTATCACTTATGTCTGCTGCAAGTTCAGGTGGGGTCTTTTCAAGTACAGAATGAACACTATCAACTATCATCATTGCAGGCTCAATTAGCGCTTCCATCATTTCACTTGAATATATTGTAATATTCTTTGGAAGTCCTGTAATTAAATCTCTTCCTCTTATTTCCATTTCTGTATCTTGTATTTTAGGATATACGCAACCTATATTAATCTTTAAATCTTCAGCAGTTCTTTCTCCGATCATTATATTATGTTTTCTTTTTATATATTTTACAATTGCCTCATCAAACTTATCACCAGCTACTTTTAAAGATTCACTAACAACTGATCCACCTAACGAAATAACAGCTATATCAGTAGTTCCTCCCCCAATATCCACAACCATATTGCCACAAGGTTTTGAAATATCTATTCCTGCACCAATTGCTGCAGCAATTGGTTCTTCTATTAAAAACACTTTTCTTGCACCTGCTTGAGAAGCTGCATCTATAACAGCTTTTTTTTCTACCTCTGTTACTTGTGAAGGAATACAAATCATTATGCGTGGAGAAAATACAAATTTTCCACATATTTTATTTATAAAATATTTAAGCATTTTTTCTGTAACAGTATAACTTGATATAACTCCTTCTCTTAAAGGTCTTGTTGCTACTATGTTACCAGGAGTTCTTCCGAAGCATTCTTCTTGCTTCTTTTCCAACTGCAAGAACTTCACCAGTATTATTATCTACTGCAACAACTGATGGTTCTCTTAAAACAATACCTTTTCCCTTAACATATGCAATTACTGTTGCAGTTCCTAAATCTATACCTATATCCTGTCCCCACTTAAACATTTTTTTCATCTTTCCTTTCTAATATTTCAAAAATATTTCATTTTTGTTACATTTTGATTACAATTATATTACATTTATTATAAAATATCAAATAATTTTAGTGATTTTATAAAAATATTTTAATAATTTTTTATTTAAGTTATAAAAACTATTATTTATAAATAGCCACACATAATCAATACAATTTTTTCAAATATATTAATAGCAATATAAAAAATTAAAACACCTTACAATATATTAATATTATACTATAAGGTATTTTATTTATACAAAAAATATTTATAAATTAACTTTTTCATCTAAATTAATAATAATAAACCTATCCACATTATCATACTTAAATTTTAATTCATATGTTTTTGTTTCTTTTGGCTGTAAATTATCTATTTCTATATATTCTTGTCCTAAAAGTTCATTATCTTTATTATACAATAAAAAGCAAATATTCTTTTTATTTATTACTTCATCCGTTTCGTTTTTTACTTCTCCTTTTATATAACCATTTACATTAGTAGCCTTTGCTTCATTTACAGTAACTAGTGGGGCTGACACTTTTATTTCATATATTGTAATATCCTTATACATTGTTTTTATAGCCATTATACTTCCAATTGTTACAAATGCAAATAATAATATAAACCAAATGAGCCATCTTCTTAAGTTTCTAGTTTGAACTCTACTATCTATAAACCAAAAATCTTCATAACTCATTTTACTTCAATCCTTTCATTAAACTTACATTCTTCTAAATACACCTATTACTTTTCCCAATATTCTACAATCCGGTACTATTATTGGATCCATAGTACTATTTTCAGGTTGTAATCTAATATAATCTTTTTCTTTATAAAATGTTTTTACTGTTGCTTCATCATCTATTAGTGCAACTATTATCTGACCATTTTCTGCTACATTTTGTCGTCTTACTAATATTAAATCGCCATCTAATATACCTGCTTCTATCATACTTTCTCCTCTAACTACAAGCATAAAACTTTGGCTATTTCCTACAAATTCTAAAGGTATTGGGAAGGTATCTGTTATATTTTCAACTGCTAATATAGGTGCAACTGCTGTAATTTTTCCAATAACTGGTACATCTACCATTTCCTTTTTGTTATAAAAAGCTTTAGAAGGTTCTTTTCCAACTTTATCTGGGTCATACAAATCATTCTCTTTTTTTAATATTCTTAAAGTTCTACCTTTTTGATTTTCTTTTTTTATGTACCCTAATTCTTCTAGTTTTTTTAAATAGCAATGTACTGTTGCAGTTGAACTTAAACCAACTGCTTTTCCTATTTCCCTAACAGATGGAGCATATCCGTCTTCTTCTATTTGTTTTGTAATATATCTTAAAATCTGTTTTTGTCTTGTGGTTAGTGATTCTGTCTTTTTAGGTCTGCCAATAATCCCTGTTTTTCTTTTTCTTTCCTTTGCCATTATTCACCCCTCCATTTTAATATGTTATTATATTATCATATTACTATAAAAAAGTCAAACAAATTTTTGTATTTGTTTGACTTTTATTTATATACCTGTTTTATAGGAATCATCTATAACTATTTCTCTTTTTAATAGATTATTTTTTATTCTTCCTATACCAATAAACAAATTCTCTCTGCTATATATTCTGTATTCTCCATCCTTGGAATTAATTGATAATTTCACTCCATTTAAAAATAATTTTATTTTTTTAGAATCTAAAATTATTTTATCATCTATTCCATTTAACTTAATAAACATATATTCTATGGAAATTAAATATTTTTTTATTATTTATTTATTATTTTTTATATCTTTTTTTTTTTCATTTTCCTTTATATTATATATTTTATCTTTATT
>CALWSN010000027.1 GCA_944384215.1 uncultured Clostridia bacterium
TCTTTTGTTTCATTATCCCCACCAAAGCCGATAAGTTTTAATTGTGGTTTAACGTCTAAATTAATAGTGTCATCATTAGATATTTCATCAAGTAGATTAGTAAAAAATCTTTCAAAAACAACCCTATTTTGTTTATCTAGATTGAGATAAGAATTAACAATTTTTTTAGATAAAGGGCTTAAATCAAATTCTTTTTGTATTAAATCAATTAAAGGTTCATCATCTTTTTCAATAAAAATAGGCTCAGTACCATTACGTAGCCATTCTTCATTAACATTGAATACTTTACATATCAAGTTTATATGTCTTTCCAAAATTTCTCTTTTGCCTACTTCTATCATTCCTAATGTTGATAAACCAATTCCTAATTTTAATGCAAATTCTTTTTGAGACAGATTTAATTTTTCTCTTAATATTTTAATTCTATTATACAAATAATCACCTCCCTTTTATTATTAAATCACAAATGAAATAAAAAAGCAATAAAAAAATAAAATATATATTGACTTTTGATTTTATATGTGATAATATTTCAGTATAAAATATTTCATTTGTGATATTTTATAATGTGCACATTGAAAAATAAATATTAAGAAAGAGGGTGAATGTTATAGATTATTTTTGGACCACTGAAGAAGAACAAATAAGAAGAAGAGAAAAATCTACACAAATTAAAAAAATATTATTTGATGGAAGTTGCAATTTAGAGGATATTCTAGACATATTAAGTATTACAAAAGAAGAAGCAAAAAAAATAGCAAACAAAAGTTTGCTATTTCATAAGTAATTTACTTAATGATAAAGATATATTCTTTATAGGTTGATTTGGGTCAAACTTCTTATGTAATGTTTTAAGATTTAAATTTATATTTTGAGTTATTTTTATTTTTTTAAGCCTATAATTATATTCAAATTCAAATGTAATTATATCTAAATGATAGATTTCTACTAATTCTGATAAAGAAAATGGAAAATATATAACTTGATTTGGAGCAATATATATTTCCTCAACATTTTTAATATGTTTGGCTATACAATTTTCATTTGGAAGATTATGTTTAATATTTTTTATAGTGCTACCTGTTTTTCCAAAGTTTTTTATTAATAAATATTGATAATCATCTGAAGAGAGATAATCTAAATATACTTGTATATCAGGTTTTAAACTATCTCTAACTACTTTAGCATTATATAAAAGTGTTATTGTAGATATAAATAAAGAAGTTAGAATTCCCGTAAGTGATATAATATCTGAGATATCAATATTCATATAAAATGTTACACCTCCTTTTCTTGTATATTTCTACACATATATCTGGTACATATAAATGTAGATATTAAAATTATACAAGAAAAGGATAAAGATGACAATGTACATTGAAAAATAAATATTAAGAAAGAGGGTGAGAAAATGCATACATTTGAGTTAAAGATTAATGGAGATGATATAGAAGAAGTATTAGATAAGATAAAATGTATAAAAGAAAAATGTCCAGATACTTTAATAAATGTAAAAATGAATTATAGAAAAAATTTAAAAAGAGAAGTCTTAAAAAGACTCCTCAAAATAAGAACATTAAGGCTGACATTTAGACAAAAACTACAAATAAAATACTAATTATTTTTAATCTAAATTTTTAAGAGCTTTGTGAATAGAATTAATACAACTAATAGTTTCATCAACAGTTAGTGTAGTATTACTTTCACCTCCTGTATATTTAGAAAATCTTTTATTAGCAGTAATTAAGGCTATAGTAATATCTACAGCAAGCTCTTTATCACTTTTAGTAGTCATATATGTACACCTCCTTTTCTTGTATATATCTATACTTATATCTAGCACATATAAATATAGATATTAAAATTATACAAGAAAAGGATATAAGGAAAATGTATAATAAATGAATATTTTAGAAAGGAGAGATAAGTATGTGTACAAGATTTAATTTAAAATTTCAAGTTAGCTTTCCAATGTTTTTAGGAGACGTTTTTAATTATATTGAAAGGATTAAAAAAGAATATCCAGATGCAGAGATTAATATAGACATAGTATTTAATTAAAAATTGTATTTATTAATTATAAAATTTAAGGAGGTGCTTATTATGGAAAATAAAAAATTAACAGATTTACTAGATACTATACAGTTAAAAGTTATTCAAGCTATATCTAATTTAGATAAAAGTGATGAAAATACAAAGATATTTTTATTTAAAGCAGATGGTTATTTAGAAAGTTTAAAAGATAGAAAAAATATAAAAAAAGCATAGGACAAATTGTATGTTTAATAAATTGATTAATATAGGAGGTGGTAGTAATGGCTATCATAAAAACAATAAAAAGTGGCAACTGTACAATTTATATAGACGATGAATATGCAAAGACAGTTACACCAGAGGAAAAAAGAAAAAAACTAGAAAGAATAGGAGATATATATTATGAGGCGTGGTTGAAAGGAAAGCTCAAAGACCACGATTAAGCCTTAGGGCTTATATAGTGGGACAAGCTAGAGAGGTAAATAAAATGGAAGATAAATTTAGAATGATGGAAAACAAAGTTATAAAATGGTTTATAAAAAACTATGATGTAAATTTGGTTTAAGTGGCTTTAAGTACATTACATATATTTTAACAAAGAGGCTTTTAAAAGAATGGGAAAATGAAAAAATAACAGCACAATATTTAGCAACGGCAATACATTTTAATATTAAAAGTTCACAGGTAGAAAGAGATATAAGGCATTTTATATCACATTGTGAAAAAGGCACAATAAATAGTAAATTTTTAGCTAAAATTTATTATTTAATAAAAATATATTTAGATGAAAGACAAGGAGATATTGTAAGTGTTGAAAATAATTAAAAAGTTGGAAGATATAGAAATAAAATTAAAAAATAAATTAGGATATAAATACATATATATAACTTTATTTTTAAGTATAGTAGCTTGTTATTACTTAGGTTATATAATAGGCAAAATAATATTTTAATAAAAAAGTGGCTTATAAAAGCCACAAAAATGAAATGTCCCTTTAATTATAAAACAATGGTATAAAAAAATCAAGTAAAAATTGAAAGGGTAAAACAAATGTTATATACGAAAGAAATTATTAAAAAATTAGTTAAAAGTATAAAAGAGGAAATAAACAAAACAATTTTTATTATTATATTAAGTGATAAAACAGAAGAAGTAAGAGAGGGAAGGCTTATATCATTTAATAAAAGATATATAAAAATAAAAAATAGAAAACACGGTATACATAAAATAGCCATAAGTGATATAAGTAATATATCTACATTAGTTATATAGGGAGCTGGTAAAATGTTAAATTTTAAAGTACAACAAGCTATATTAAAATATTTACATAAAAAAGGTAACGTTGGTTATTGTGATGCCATTAGCCAACAACTAAAATTATCAAATAAAGATGGAGAGATAGTTATAGAACAAGGACAAGAGGGATATTGGTTTTTATTTGGTAAAAATGTCTATCGAATAGATGAAAATGATATATACATAAATTTAGAAAAAATAAATCAAATAGAAGATGATAAAAAAATAAGGGAAATAGAAAATATTTTTGAAGGTAGTGAAAAGTTAATGCCATTAGATGAGCCTAAAATATGTATAAAAGAAGAAAATACTACTTATGTAATGTTTTTATATGGCAAAGATAAATTTTTTGTAGAAGAAAAAGACTTAAAAGTTTTAGAAAATAATTATAAAGATTATGAATATAAGCTGTGCATAATAGAAGAAGATATGTATATTTTAGCATTATCTATAAAAAGAGAGCTAGTGGCAATATTTATGGATAATAAATTAGAAGAAGTAGAGCTAATAGGTGGTAAATATGAAGAAAATAAAGTTGATAGATTTTATATTTAAAGGAATAGTCATATTTTTTATATACTTTATATTAAGTTGCTTAAAAGATTTAAACAAAAAAATAAATAAATTAAAGAGATATTAAAATGAATGATAGTTTTATAGATATATTAAAATATGCTTTGGATATAAATCAAAATACACATAATAATATAGTTTTAGAATTTCATAAACAAAAAATAGAGTTTAGGCATTATATAAAAGACGATATTTTAAAAATGAGTATTTATGGGAAATTAAAAAAATACATAATACTTACATATGATGATATAGAAAAAATAAAAGAAATAAAATTATACTTATTAAAAATAAAAGAGGCTAACATAAATTTATGTTAGCCGAATATTTTTATTATTTTTTTAGCCTTAAAAATAGGCTTTTAGGAGCTAGTATAGAGTATTAACAACTCAGCTAAAGAAAAAATATATAAGTAAAGGGTAAATGATTATGATATATAAAGAAAAGAGAATATACTGTGGTAAATATTTAGAAATAGATATTATACCTAGTTTTGTAAAAAAATCTAAAGATATAGATAAAACAAAAAGGCTAATGTCTTTAGATAAACAAAAAATATTAAATGATAAAAATTCTAAAAGGAAATTACATCAAGTTATATTAAATAATTTTGATAGTAGTTGTTTTCATTTATCATTAACATATAATAATGATTATTTACCTAGAACAGAAGAAGAGGCTACAAAGATTATTAATAATTACATAAGAAGAATAAAAACAAAATTAAAAGATAAAGGCAAAGAATTTAAATATATTTTAGTAACAGAAGTTAAAGGAAAAGAAGGTGAAAATGTAAGGATACATCATCATATGATAGTTAATAATTTATTATCACGAGATGAATATGAAAGTTTATGGTCTGTAGGAAGAGGTAAAAACAAAAAGCAAATAGGCTATGCAAATGCTGACAGGTTACAGTTTAATGAAGAAGGTGTTAAAGAATTAGTTAATTATATATGTAAAAATGTAAATAACAAACATAGTAAAAAATGGACAGGCTCTCAAAATTTAAAAAGACCTTATATAGAAGAAAAGGCTATAATATTAAGCAACAATAAAATAAGAAATTTTAATATTATAAATGAAAAGGAATATTGGGAGAGCAAGGTAAAAGGGTATAGATTTATAAGCTCTAGTATAAAGTATAATGAGATAGTTGGCAAATATTACATATATCTTAATATGATAAAAAAGGAGTAGCCTATGAATGAAAAAGATAAGCAAGTTTTAATAAATTATATAAATTTAAGATTAGATATACTATCACAAGAAATATATGAGATAGATTTAATATATATTTGTAGATATATAAATTTAATATTAAAGGCCTATGATATAACAGTAGAAGATATAAAAGCAGATATAAAAGCAGAATTTAACTATAACATAAAAATAGAGGTTATAGAAAAAATATTAAACATAGAAAGAGAGGTAATGGCTTATAGATAAAAAGACAATTAGTAAAATAAACAATATACAAGGGCATTATCTAGAGGCACTTATAATGGCTGGTTGTAAATATTATGAAGATGAAAATATAGCAAAAATAATAAAATGTTATGAGCCTTTTAGAGTTTTAAAGAAAGAGGCACAAGGAAGGTTTAAAGGTCAGTTTATAAATAATGCTCAACCAGACTTTTTTGGTATAAATCTAAAAACAGGACAAAGTATAGTATTTGAGGCAAAGCATACAATCGATAATAAATTTAAAAAAAGTGTTATATCTAAAGAACAATATAAAACATTAGATATCTATTATAAGGCTGGTGCTTATGTTGGCGTATGTGCTTGTTTAGATAAAGACTATTACTTTATACCATTTAAAGAAATAAAAGAGGCTAAACAAAATAAAGGTAGAGAATATTTATTAAAAGAAGACCTAGAACAATATAAATTAAATTTTTATAAAGGTGCATTATTATTTTTAGGTTGATAGAATTAAGATGTATTATTTATAAGAAAAGTATAAGTAATTTTTAAAAGTAAGTAAGGTAAATAAACCGTTGAATAATATAGATTATTCAAGAGCAAATGATTATTTTAGCATAGAGTTCAAATAGGAGAAATAATATGAAACAAGGACAAAGAAAACAAATTGAAAATATTGTAAAAAGACAAAAAGTTAGAGTGTTTGGTATAGATGTTAATTTAACTGATGAACAACTAAAACTATTTAAGGAATTATTCAAACCAGAATACAAAAACCCTTATGAGAGGGTTAAAAAAAGGGAGTTTTATTACACTGTAGATACATCTTGTACAGGGAATTTTGAAGTGTCTCGACGATTAGAAGAAAGAGCAGTTGTTGATTATTTACGTTTTATAAATGGCAACTATTACAACAACGAAGAATTTGCAAAACAAGTTGCTATGAAACTAAACCTACAACAAAAATTAAGAAAATTCACTCACGATAATGGGTGGAGTGAAGAGTTGTGGAAAGAAGAAATTGATAAATTTTATGTAACACTAGATACTCATATAAAAGAATTGGTAGTTATGGAAGATGCATTTTACAAAGAACAACAAATTTTTTACAAATCAAAAGAAATAGCTCAAAGAGCTATTGACGAAATTATAATTCCGTTTATGAAAGAAAATCCAACATTCAAGTGGTAGGAGGTATATTATGAAAAAATATAAATTTTATATAAGGACTACTTATGTAAACAGCAAAATAGAGGAAATAATTGAAGTAGATGATGATGATGTTTCGGAAGATGAGTTAAAAGAAATGTTTACTAATTGGTTGGGTGAAACTTGTGATTATGGTTATTACGAAATAGTGGAGCAATAAAACATAAATTATGTTTTTGGAATGGAGATATTATGGAACAAAATAATATACAAGATATATCAGAGCAACAAATAAAAGACTTTTTTAAAATGATACAAAAAGAGGCTAATAAAGTTATTGATACATTGAATGGTATTATTAATGATGAAGCTTTTAAAGAATTTAAAAAATACATAGAAGATAATAAATTAGATAATAAACAAAATAGTTACAAGAAGACTGAAAGTATATTATATAGCTACAATTCTATTAAAGAGGCTATAAAGGTAAAAGAAGATATTATACTTGAAATATTAGAAAATGGCTTACCAGAAAAAAGTAAAAGTATAGTATTAAATATGGCAAACTCTAAAAAAGATATAGATGAAGTAAAACAAGAATACATATTAACTTTAAAAAAAGAGATACTTAAAAATGAAAGTTATATACTAATGATAGATAAATCTTTAGAAGTTATAAAAGATGATGAATACTTTAAAGCTTTAAAAGATAAGTATATCAACAAGAAGAGTATAGATGAAATAGCTAATGATTACAGAAAGAATAATGCTACTATATCAAGAAACATAAATAAATTAGTTAATAAATTAAGACCAATAATATTAACTAATTTATATTTAGAAGAAATTTATTATAAAAAATAAATAAGTTTTTAATAAAATCTATGCAAAAACAATGCAAAAACAGAGCAATTTGACATACTTTTTTAACTATGTTATAATGTAAAATGTATTATTATATAGTTAGTTATAGGTGTGTTTAAGGTTTTAAGCACGCCTTTTTTGCATTAGGAGGGATAAAATATTTTTGATTATAAAAGTACAAAATGGAAAAAAGTAAGATTAAAAGCATTGAAAAGGGACAAGCATATTTGTCAAGAATGTAAGAAATATTTTAAGAACACAGAGGCTACTGTAGTACACCATATTATAGAGGTTTCACAAGATTTATCAAAGGCTTATGATATTAATAACCTAGAGAGTTTGTGTACAAAATGTCATAATAAAAGACACCCAGAAAAAGCAAAAAAAATTAAAAGCGAATTTAATAAAAAATATTAGTCCCCCCATTATTGCATAGATAAATATAGGCTAGAGGGGAACGGCAAGGGGAGGCTTTTCCACCTACACGATAAAAACTAAAAAGGGGGTAAATTTTTAAGGTGGCAAAAACAGATGAAGAAAAAGAAATATCAAAAATATTTAAAAAAACTAAAAAAAGCCTTGAAGAACTTAATATTTATCGCCCACAATTTGAACAAGTAGTAAAAACTTATGCTGAAATGAAACAACAGTATAATATGTTAAATAGACAATTTTATAAAAGTGGTTGTAAAATAGTTGAGGAATACACAAACAAAGCTGGAGCTACCAATATGAGAAAGACAGCTTTATATTTGGCTATGGAAACAATGAGAAAAGACATTATTTATTATGAAAATCAACTAGGCTTAACACCAGTTGCAATAAAGAAGATAAATGATGCAATAATAAAAAGTAAAAATGATAGTCCTTTACTAAAAGTTATACAACAGCTTGAAGGAAATAAAAAAGATGCAAAATAATGAAAATTATAAAATAGTATTAGATTATGCTAATAAAATAATTAGTGGGGATAAAATAGCTTGTAAGGAACTAAAACAAGCCTGTAAACGTTTTATTGATGACTTAAAAAGAAAAGAGTTTGATTTTAAAACAGATGACGCAGATTTTGTTATAAATATAATAGAAAAAACTTTCGTACATATACAAGGAGAAAGAATAGACGGAGAGGCTTTAAGAGGACAACCTTTTTTATTAGAGCCTTTTCATAAATTTATAGTATATAATTTACTAGGTTTCTTTAAATCTAACACTAAAGAAAGAAGATTTAAAGAGGCTTTTATTTTTATACCTAGAAAAAATATTAAAACAAGTTTTGCTGGCGCTTTAGCTTTTGCACTTGGTATTTTAAATAGGCGAAGTGGTAGCAAAATATATATTGTTGGTGCAGCCTTAAAACAAGCATTAGAAAGTTTTAATTTTATAAAAAATAATATAATGTTTATGGAAGAACAAGAAGAATTTAGGATACTAGACAATAATGGAGAACATAGTATACAAAGGGTTTTTGATGATGGTTCATTATTTATACAAGCATTAGCCTCTAGTGTAGATAAACAAGATAGTTTTAACTGTAATATTGCTATTGCAGATGAGATACACGCATATAAAGTTGCTAAACAATATAACATAATAAAAGAGGCTATGAAAGCATATACAAATAAATTAATGATAGGTATAACAACTGCTGGAGATGACCCTAATAGTTTTTGTTATGAAAAACTTATGTATTGTAAAAGTGTTTTAGA
>CALWSN010000028.1 GCA_944384215.1 uncultured Clostridia bacterium
TTTATATTATCAATTATTATATTTATATTAACTCATACATTAATATTAAAAAAATTAAGTGATTATTTTAAATTTAATCCTAAAAAATTAACAATTAATATAGAGCTTATAAATAATAAAATACTTAATTTAGAAAATTCTATAAATGAATTAAAAGAAGATTTATAGTATAAAAGGTGGTGTAAAATTGGCTTATGTAAACGTTCCCAAAGATATTTTGAAAATTAAGGAAAAATACTTTTTAGGCTTAACAAAAAGAGAATTAATTAGCTTAATTATATCTGCAATTCTTTTATTTGGTGCTTTTTTTAAATTTAAACATTTTATAGGAATTAATTCTCTTTATATTGGCTTTACTTTAGCTTTTCCTGTTATGTTTATCGGCTTTTATGAAAATGACAATATATTTATTGAAGATAAAATAAGAAATTTACTTTATTTTTACCAAAACAATAAACCTAAAGTATATAAAAGTGAAAATTTTTATAGAAAAGCACAAGTAAACTATACAATTAATACTGAAATTAAAACCTTTACAAAAACTAATAATAAAAGGAGATGATTTTATGTATAGGAGTATGATTAATTTATGATTTTTAATTTTTTTAATAGTAAAAAGAAAAATATAAATGTAACTAAATTAAAAGGCTTAAATTTAACAAAAGAACAAAAAAAGAGAATTAATAACTTAGTTAATGAAACAAAGCCAACAGATAGCACTCAAAGTATGCTATATTTTGATGAAATCTTTAAAAATGGTATTTGTAAAACTGGTAATATATATTCTAAAACAATACAGTTTTTTGATATTAATTACCTGCTTGCAAATAATGAAGATAAAGCTTCTATATTTGAAAATTACTGTGAATTTTTAAACTACTTTAATGAAAAAATAAATGTTCAACTTACATTTATAAATCAAAAAACTAATGGTAATGAAATATTAGAAAAAATACATATAAAAATGAAAAATGATAATATTGACTACTTAAGAGAAGAATATTACCAAATGCTTAAAAATCAATTAGAAAAAGGTAATAATGGTATTGTAAAGTTAAAATACCTAACCTTTTCCATTGAAGAAGAAAGTTACAAAAAAGCTAAACAAAGCCTTGAACGTATTGAGCTTGATGTTATAAATAATTTTAAAACGATGGGTGTTTTAGCTGAAAGTTTAAATGGTGTTGAAAGATTAGAGCTTTTACATAATATTTTAAATAAAGATGAAACCTTTAATTTTAACTACAAAATGATAACAGATACAGGACTAACAACAAAAGATTTTGTCGCTCCTATGTCTAGTAAAAATAATAAAAGCAATATAGAGCTAGACAAAGAACTATCTTCTACTTTTTATATGCAAATTTTGGTTAATGAAATGGAAGATAGAATACTTGCTGATTTATTAGAAATAGATAAAAAATTACTTGTAAATATTCATCTGAAACCATTTGAACAAATGTAAGCTATAAAAATTGTTAGAAAGAAAAAACTAGATGTAGAAAGTCAAAAAATAAGAAATCAAAAAAAAGCAATTTCTGACGGTTATGATATGGATATTTTACCACTTGATTTACAGGAAAATATTGAAGAAACAACTTCATTATTAGAAACTTTAAAAAGTAGGAACGAACATATGTTTTTAGCTGCTATTTTAATTACTTCTTTTGGTAAAAATAAATCTCAACTAGAAGATATTAATAAGCAGTTAAAAGGTGTTGCACAAAAACATAGTTGCGAATTAAAATTATTAAATTACCAACAAGAACAAGGTTTAAATTCAAGTTTACCCCTTGGCAACAACTTGATAAAAATACAACGTAGCTTGATAACTACATCAACAGCTATTTTTGTACCATTTACAACAGAAGAATTATGTTCTTCTAGTAGAGAAAGTCTTTACTATGGCTTAAATGCACTATCTAATAATATTATTTTAGCTGATAGAAAAGAGCTTAAAAACCCTAATGGCTTAATTTTAGGAACACCAGGCTCTGGTAAGTCATTTATGGCAAAAAGAGAAATCTGTAATACTTTATTAACTACTAATGATGATATTATAATTTCAGACCCCGAAAATGAATTTTCTCCACTTGTTAATGCTTTTGGTGGGCAAGTAATAAATATAAGCCCTAACTCTAAAGATTTTATCAACATAATGGATATTAACCTAAATTACTCTGATGATGATAACCCTTTATCATTAAAGAGTGATTTTTTATTGGCTTTTTTTGAACAAATTTTCTCAAAAGGACTTACTCCTATTGAAAAGTCCATTATTGATAGATGTATTAAATTAGTTTATCAATCTTATTTATCAAGTCCTAAAGATGAAAATATTCCTTTATTAATTGATTTATACAATTTAATAAAAACTCAAAAAGAACTAGAAGCTCAAAATTTAGCTGTTGCATTAGAAATATATGTTACAGGTAACTTTAACTATTTTAACAATCGAACAACTGTTGATTTAAACAATAGACTTGTTTGTTTTAACTTAAAAGAACTAGGTACACAACTTAAAAAGGTTGGTATGTTAGTTGTTCAAGACCAAATATGGAATAAGGTTACTAGAAATAGAAATTTAAAAGTAGCCACTAGAACATATATGGACGAAATTCATTTGCAATTAAAGGAAAAACAAACAGCAAACTACACTATTGAAAATTGGAAACGTCAACGTAAATATGGTGGTATACTGACAGGACTTACTCAAAATGTTAAAGACTTTTTGGCAAGTCCAGAAATTACTTCTATATTTGAAAATAGCGACTTTATATGTATGCTAAATCAAGGCGGTGGAGATAGAGAAATTTTAGCTAAATACCTTAACATATCGCCTACTCAATTAAGCTATGTAACAGATAGTCCAGCTGGTAGTGGTTTGTTAAAAGTTGGTAATACAACAGTACCATTTGTTGATAAGTTTCCAAAGGATACAGAGCTTTATAGATTAATGACTACAAAGCCAAACGAAATTATAAAATAACTTTTTTAACTAAAAGGAGAACAGATATGAATTATATTTTATTTAATAATATTATGCTACTATCAGCTCGTGCTGGTTCAGACCCTGCTACCCTTATAAAAAATTTAGCTTCTGTAATACAGCTTATAGGTGCTGGTACAGCTGGTATTGGTTTATTTACAGTAGTTATGGCATTTAGAGAAGAAAATCCTAGTGCTAAATCAAGGGGATTTACTGAGCTTGGTGTAGGTTTACTTGCGATAGCATTAGCTAACCCTATTGTAGATTTTATCACTAGCTTTATCCCTAACTTCTGAAAAGGAGTGGTTAAATGCCTAGACTTTTTAGTATTGAAGAATTATGGAAAAATCTTTTAGTTAAATCTTCTGTCAATTTTTTAAGAGATATATTTGGTGATATAAACAGAGTATCACAAGAAATAG
>CALWSN010000029.1 GCA_944384215.1 uncultured Clostridia bacterium
ATATATTCTTTTATTTTGTATTTCTAATTGTATAGTTTTATTGCCATCTTTAGTATATTCTAGCTTATTTTCATATTTATTACTATTTATAGGTTCATATTCTTTATTATATCGTTCCTTATAGGCCTTTAAATTTTTTTCATAATCTTCCCTGTTCATTATTTACCTCCATATATCTACCTTATATTTATATAAAAATAAAAAAATTTTTACCCTTATATAAATATAAGGGCTATATTAGCCCTTATTATATATTTTTTAAATACTTTATATTCAAAAAATATGATTAAAAATAATAATTATTATTTTACAATACTATTAACCTAATAATTGAGTAATAGATTGTGGTGCTTGATTAGCTTGAGCAAGCATAGATGTAGCAGCTTGTTGTAAAACGTTAGCAGCTGTTAAATTCATCATTTCTTTAGCCATATCTGTATCTTCGATACGAGATTTAGCAGCTGTTAAGTTTTCACTAGCTACATTTAAGTTTTTAACAGTATAGTCAAGTCTGTTTTGAGCTGCACCAAGAGCTGCTCTTTGATCATTTACTGTTGCTAAAGCTTTGTCAATATGTGTTAAGAAACCTGACCAAGAACCTCCACTAATTGAACCATCACCAGCAGCAACACTACCTGCAGAAGCACCTGCTAATTTACTAACTACACCTCTCATACTATTACCAAAAAATGAATTTAATACTGATACTTGCATATCTCCAATATTTAATTCAAGTTTTTGTCCACTGTTAGCACCAATTTGGAAATGTAAATTATTATCTCCAGAGAATGCACCACTTGTAAGAGTTTTACCGTTAAACTCTGTTCTTCTAGAAATTGCATCAATTTCATCAAAAAGTTGTACCATTTCTTTAGCTATTTTTTGTCTATCTTCAATTGTGTTAGTATCGTTAGCTGCTTGTACAGTAAGTTCTCTAATTCTTTGTACCATATTTGTTACTTCTGTTAAAGAACCTTCAGCAGTTTGGATTAAGCTAGTAGCATCTTCTGAGTTTTTAGCAGCCATATCAAGACCTTTGATTTGAGCTCTCATTTTATCAGAGATAGCTAAACCTGCTGCATCATCAGCTGCAGTGTTAATTTTTTTACCAGATGATAATCTTTGGCTAGCTTTTGCTTGGTTAGCACCAACCATTGCTAAGTTTCTGTGAGAAGTTAAAGCTCTCATATTAGTGTTAATAACAGTATTCATTGCCATAATAAAATTCCTCCTTGAATGAATTAATAATCTTCCTTGATTATTAATTATAACTTTATAAAATTATAATTTGTAAAAGATGTTAGCTTTAATAATATAAGCTAAATAATTGGCCAATTACTTATCCTTTCAAAATATATATCGACTATTTTTTAATATACTTAACCCCTTTTTTAAAAAATTTTTAAATTTTTTTACATATTTTTATTTTGACGCATTTTTTCAAACCATTCGGCAGTTTTAGGGTCTAGATTATCAAAGAGCATATTATTTTTTATAGGTTTTATTTCTTCTATTTTTTTAGCCACTTTTTTAGCAACAAACCTAACATCTGCTCTAAGCTCTGTGGCAGATACTCTTATAGCACCAGAGCACATTATAATAATTTGTTCTAGCCTATCAGATGTAGCAACCTTAACAGTATAGTCTTTTACTAAATCTTTTGTAATACGCTCTATATAATTATCTGCCGTTTCTGCCTCTTTTGTATAAACTATGTAAGTTTTACCTATTTTTTCTAGGCTTCCTCTATTACCTTTTACCATATGGGCATCAAAAACAATAATAATCTCAATACCTTTAGCCCCCTGGTAATTAGAAAGAATAGATACAAGTTTATCTCTAGCATCTTCTAAGGATTGATTTTCTGATATTTTTTTTAAATCTTCCCAAGCAAATATAATATTATAGCCATCTACAAGCAAATATTCTTTTTTCATAGATTTCTACCTTAAATAAATTTTCTTTGTCTTACAACCTCATACATTAAAAGCCCTGCAGCAACAGAAGCATTTAAAGATTCTATATTGCCATACATAGGTATTTTAACAGAATAATCGCAGCTTTCTTTAACAAGACGAGATACACCATCTCCTTCATTGCCTATTACAATACCTATAGGACCTTTTAGGTCTGCTTTAAAGCATTCTGTACCTTTCATATCAGCACAAGCTATCCAAAGGCCTTGTTTTTTAAGTTTTTCTATTTCTTTAGAAATATTATTAACTCTAGCTACTGGTACATATTCTAAGGCACCGGCAGATGTTTTGCTAACAATAGCAGTAAGAGATACTGCACGTCTTTTAGGGATAATAACACCGTGAGCACCTGCTGCATCTGCCGTTCTTATTATAGCACCTAAATTGTGAGGGTCTGTTATTTCATCTAAAATAATAACAAAAGGGTCTTCTCCACGTTTTTTAGCATTTTCTAATATATCTTCTACATCACAATATTCGTGAGCAGGGCAAAGAGCAATTATCCCTTGAGGGTTGTTTGTTCTTTTCATTTGTTCCATTCTCATTTTATCTACTTCTTGAACAACTATACCACGCTCTAATGCTTTAGCAACTATTACTTTTAAAGTACCCTCAACTTCTCCTTTTTTAACAAATATTTTATCTATTGTTTTATTGTGATTTAAAGCTTCTAAAACACTGTTTCTACCTTCTAATTGAAAGCTATCTTCTTCAAAATCATCTTTACGATGTGGTCTTTTAGTAATAGGCTTATTATTTTTACCTATATTTTTATTTTTAGTATTTTTCTTTTGTTTTTTCATACTTTCACTCCTAATTATTCATTATATCTAAACATATTTTAAAAAGTTCATTTATTCTGTCTTGTTCACCTTTTAGATAGAGATAACCAAAAAGTGCTTCTAGACCTGTTGCATTTTTATAGTCTATCATTGTAGAATTTTTTGCTCTTGTATTAGAATTAGCATTTCGTCCTCTTTTAAGTATAGCTTTTTCTTCTTCTGTAACAATTTCTATAAGCTCTTTATACATTTTAGATTGGCTAGTAGCATTAACCATTGCCTTAGATTTTTGATGTAATTTATTAGCAGGCATATTATCTTGCCTTAAAAGATACTCTCTAACACAAAGGTCAAATATACAATCTCCCATATAGGCAAGAGCAAGAGGTGAATATTGTCTTATATCTACTTTTTTATTTTGTACATTATGTTCCATTATTCTCTGCTCCATACAACACCTGCTGATGTATCTCTTAAAACAATGCCTCTTTCTTTTAAGCTATCTCTTATTTCATCTGCAAGCTTATAGTCTTTATTTTTTTTAGCCTCTTGTCTTTTGGCAATAAGCTCTTCTATTTCTTCTTCACTTATATTTAATGTTTCTTGCTCTGTTTTATATAAAATACCTAAAACATTACAAAGACTCATTATTTCATTTAATAAACTTTGTAAAAATTCTTTTGAAGATTTATCATTAGCCACACTATTTATAAGCCTTACTATTTCAAAAATACAAGTTATAGCATTAGATGTGTTAAAATCATTGTCCATTTCTTCTTCAAAAGTATTTTTGTAAGTTTGTATATTTTTAAACACATCAAGATTTTTTTCTTCATCTGTCATATTTTCTATTTTAGAATTATTAATAAGATGATTAATATTGTTTACACAGTTTTTTATTCTATCTAAACTTTTTTTACTGGCCTCCATAGCCTCTCTGCTAAAATTAATAGGTGCTCTGTAATGACCACATAAAATAAAAAATCTAATAACATCATAAGGCACTTCTTTAGCTATATCTCTAACAGTAAAAAAGTTGCCTTTAGATTTACTCATTTTTTCATTATCAATATTAATAAAACCATTGTGTAGCCAATATTTAGCAAAAGGCTTGTGATTGCAACATTCACTTTGTGCTATTTCATTTTCGTGATGAGGAAAGATTAAGTCTTCGCCACCTGCGTGTATATCAATTTCTTCACCTAAATATTTTTTAGCCATAACAGAACATTCTATATGCCACCCAGGTCGTCCCTCTCCCCAAGGAGAAGTCCAAGCTATTTCACCATCTTTTTTAGGTTTCCATAATACAAAGTCTGTTTCGTTCTTTTTAGCTTCATCTAATTTTATTCTTGAGCCTATTTCTAGTTCATCTAATTTTTTACCAGATAATTTGCCATATTCTTTAAAAGATTTTGTGTCAAAAAATACTGTTCCGTCTACTTCATAAGCATTTTTTTGTTCAATTAAAGTTTGTATCATTTCTATTATTTCTTTTATTTCTTGTGTAACTCTAGGAGCATATGTTGGCTCTTTTACATTTAAAGCTTTAGCATCTTTTAATGCTTCTTGTATATATCTATCTGCTATAACACTAGGTTCTACACCTTCATCATTAGCTCTTTTTATAATTTTATCATCTACATCAGTAAAATTTTGAACATAGTTTACATCATAGCCCTTATATTCAAAATATCTTCTTATAGTATCAAAAACAACATAAGGTCTAGCATTACCTATATGTATAAAATCATATACAGTAGGCCCACAAACATACATTTTAACTTTCTTTTCTTCAAGTGGTATAAAATTTTCTTTTTGTCTAGTTAAAGTATTATATAGTTTCATATTTTCCTCCTATTTTTATATTTTATTTATATTTATTTTTTTAAAACAAGACACACGGCATTAGCACTTATACCTTCTAATGCACCAGTAAAGCCAAGTCCTTCTTCTGTTGTAGCTTTAACGTTTACCCTGCTTTTATCTATATTAAGGCACATAGCTATATTTTCTTCCATTTTGTCTATATAAGGACGCATTTTAGGTGCTTGTGCAATAATTGTAGAATCTATATTTATTATTTCGTATCCGTCGTCGTTTAAAATATTATAAACTTTTTTAAGTAGCTCTAGGCTACAAATATTTTTAAAATTATTATCATTATCAGGAAATAGCGTTCCTATATCACCTTTTTTAGTAGCTCCAAGTAGGCTATCCATAATAGCGTGTACAAGAACATCTGCGTCAGAATGACCTAATAATCCCTTTTCATAAGGTATTAAAACCCCGCCTATTATAAGCTCTCTATTTTCAACAAGCTTATGAACATCATAACCATTACCTATTCTTATATTCATAACTACACCTCACTTTCAAGCCTTATATAAATTATACATTAATTTAGTATAGTTTTCAATGAAAATATTGCCTTAACAAAAATAGATATTTGTGGATAAATTTACAAATATCTATTTTTTTAGCACATTTAAGGTATGACTTAATAATTTTTAAATAAAATTTATAAATTATTTTTCTTTAAATTTTATTTAAAAATATTTAGAGTAACACTTTATAAACAGTTAACTAAAAACTTTAAAAAATAAAGTTATAGCCATACACATTAAAACTCCTATTATTGTAGGTATAGCAAAAGATAAAAATGTCCATTTTAGGCTTTTAGTTTCTTTTTGTATTGTAAGGCAAGTAGTAGAGCAAGGCCAATGAAATATACAAAATATAGCCATACATATAGCAGTGTTTAAGTTCCAACCATTTAATAATAAAAGCTCTTTTAATTGTTGTATATTATCTATTTCTATAAGAGTATTGCCACCTAAATATGTCATTATTATTATAGGAAAAACTATTTCATTAGCAGGAAACCCAAGTATAAAAGCCATTAATATTACACCATCTAAGCCCATAAGACTAGCAAAAGGGTTTAAAAAATCTGTTATATAAAGTAAAATTGTTTTATCGGCTATTGTTATATTAGCCATAAGCCAAATTATAATGCCAGCAGGTATAGAAACAATAACAGCTCTAGCTAAAACAAATAATGTTCTGTCAAAAATAGACCTTACTATTGTTTTAAAAACTTGAGGCTTTCTATAAGGTGGTAATTCTAGTGTAAAATTGGTAGGTATACCTTTTAATATTGTTTTAGACAAAATATTAGATATTAAAAGTGTCATAGCTATGCCTAATAATATTATAAATATTAGAAATAATACTGCTAAAAAAGAATTATAAAAACCTACTACACCACCTATAAAAAACATAGATATAATAGATATTAAGGTAGGAAAACGCCCATTGCAAGGTACAAAGTTGTTAGTTAAAATAGCTATAAGCCTTTCTCTAGGACTATCTATTATTCTACAACCAGTTATGGCACAAGCATTACACCCAAACCCCATACACATAGTTAAGGCCTGTTTTCCACAAGCATTACATTTTTTAAATAGTCTATCCATATTAAAGGCTATTCTAGGTAAATAACCTAAATCTTCTAGTATAGTAAATAAAGGAAAAAATATAGCCATAGGTGGCAACATAACAGATACAACCCAAGCCACAACTTTATAAACACCGTCTACAATAATGTTTACTATAAATGTAGGTAAATGTATATAATCTAAGCCATACCTCAATTCATCTTCTACTGAAAAAAACATATTTGATAACATACTAGAAGGATAATTAGCCCCCACAATAGTTATCCAAAATATTAACCCAAGCAAAACTAACATAATAGGTATACCTACACTCTTACTAGTTAAATATTTATCTATTTTAATGTTTTTCTTGTAATAATCTTTGTCATTATATGTTACCGTTTGGCTTGTTATTTTTTCACAATTATTATATATTTCTTTTGTTATACTATCTACAATATTTATATTATTATCTGTAAGATAAGCTTTAGCCTGTTCTAAAGAGTTTATTATATTTTCATCTTTATGTAAATTAAAATTTATATACTTTTCTATATTTTCTATTAATTGTTTATCATTTTCTAATAGTTTTAAACAAATAAACCTTTTATCTAATTTTTTTGTATCTATATTTTTTAAACTATCTTGTAAAATATTAATACTTTTTTCTATATATTCATTGTACTTTATAAAATAAGGATTATTATTACTTTCTAATTTTTCTAATAATATATTTATGCCCTGTTTTTTTCTAGCACTTATACCAACTACTTCTATACCAAGTATTTGGCTTAATTTCTCTATATTTATATTAATATGTTTCTTTTTAGCTTCGTCCAAAAGATTAATACATAAAATTACGTTTTTTCTTGCTTCTATTGTTTGTAAAACAAGACATAAGTTTCTTTCTAAAGATGTAGCATCACATACAATTATTATTTTATGAGTATCTTTAAAACATATAAAATCTCTTGCTACTTCTTCATCTTTAGATTGGCTTATTAAAGAATATGTTCCTGGTATATCTATTATAGTATAATTTTCATTATTATGTTTAAAGTATCCTTTTGCATTAGTAACAGTTTTGCCTGCCCAATTACCAGTATGTTGTTTCATACCTGTTAAAGCGTTAAAAACAGTAGTTTTTCCAACATTAGGATTGCCTGCAAGAGTTATAATTTTTTCTTCTTTCATACTATACCCTTTCTACTAATATATTTTGTGTTATTTCTTCTCTAAGAGCTATTGTAGTACCTTTTACAAAATAAGCCACTGGTTCATTAAAAGGACTTTTTAATACACATTTTATAAGGCTACCTTCTATAAACCCTAGTTCTTGCAATCTTCTTTTAGTATTTTCTTCTAAAAATATTTTTCTTACATAACAACTTTCATCAACATTTAAATTGTTTAACATTATTTTATTCATAATAACTCTCCCTTTTAATATATTTAGTTTAAGGAAACTTTTATGTATTATATTAAAAAAATTTTAATTTGTTACAAAAGGAGCTGATTTTATATTTAAAACACAAAAAGCCTATGATTTAGAAAGAAAAAATACTATAACCTTTGCTATGGAAGACTATATAGAAATGATTTATAGAGCAAACAAAAAAAATATTAAAATAACAGAGCTAGCAAGCTTATTAAATATAAAAGCATCATCAGTATCAAAAATGATAGAAAAATTAAAAGAGCTAAACTTAGTAGAAAAAGAAAAATATGGTGAAATAAACTTAACTAAAAATGGCAAAATTTTAGGACAATATCTTTTAAAAAGACACAATTTATTATGTAAATTTTTTAATAAAATAAATAATAAAGATAACTTATATTTAGTAGAACAAATAGAACACTTTTTTGATAAAGAAACAACAGAAAATATAGAAATTTTTTTACAAAATTTGGAGGTAAAAGATGATTAAATATAAAAAATTAATAATTAACATTACTATATTTATAATACTATTATTTAGCCTTATATTTTCTTTTAATTATCTCTATAATAATGCTACCCCTTGCTATAATGATACTTCTAATGCTATAAAATTGCCTATTATTATGTATCATCATATATCAAAAAGTTCTGCTAGATTAAATGATTTCACTATTAGCCCAGAACAGTTTGAAAAAGATATGCTATATTTAAAAGAAAACGGCTATGAAACAATAAGTGTAAACCAATTATTAAATTATGTATATAAAAATGAACCTCTGCCAGAAAAACCTATTATGATAACCTTTGATGATGGCCACGAAAGTTTTTATGAATATATATATCCTATGTTAAAGCAATATAATTTAAAAGCAGTTTTATCAATTGTTGGGTCTTTTACAGATACATATACACAAAATGAAGACCATAATATAAATTATTCTTATTTAACTTGGCAACAAATAAATGAGCTAGCAGATAGTGGTTATGTAGAAATAGGTAATCATACATATGATTTACATAGTATAGATAAGGGGCGTAAAGGTTGTAGCAAAAATAATGGTGAAAATATAGAACAATATAGAAATATGTTGACTAAAGATGTAATGAAATTACAAGATGAAATTTTAAACTACACAGGCACTAATACTAAAGTATTTACATATCCTTTTGGTAAATACACTAAAGAAACTAAAGAAATAATAAAAGATTTAGGTTTTACTGCTATATTTAATTGTGAAGAAAAAATAAATATAATAGATAAAAATAACACTGATTTTCTTTATAGCTTAGGCAGATTTAATAGACCTAATGGTATAAGCTCACAACAATTTTTTGAAAATATATTAAAATAAAATGCATTTTATATGCATTTTATTTTACTTCCTATGTTTTTATCAACTCTCCATTTTGGTGGATTTCCATTTTCTCCCCAATATTCATCAATAGATACTATCTTTTCATCTTCTATCTTTATAAAAGAAGTTACATAAAAAGATAATTTTTTATCAATGGTATATACACTTGTTACTGTAATTATTAGATTATCTATTTGTTCTAATCTTTCTACTTTTCCTTCCCATTTGTTTGGATATTCACAATTAGCAATTATAAATTCATCTACTGTAAAATGTTCGTTTGTATTATGCCAACGAATATATGCATCTTCTTTAAAATATTTCTTAATTTGATTTTTATTTTGATTTAATACATCTTTCCAAAAATTATATATATTCATATTTTTCTCCTTTCTTTATAAAATTGATTTACTAAAAGAAAAACCCTAAAAATAAAATTTTAGGGTTTTACAATGTAGATAATATAGCTAAAGCATTATTTTTTATAATAACTTCGCCGTGTTCATCTAAATAACATTTTGATATAACATTTGATATATGTTTTTGACCATATTCAGAAACAATAGATTCTAAATCATTTACAAAAGAAACATTTTTCTGTAACGATAAAAAGTATCTATCTTGATATTTATATAATATATTATTTCCATCATATGTTTTTGATAATCTTTCTGATAAGCTTATTATATCATCTAAATTTTTAAAAGAATAAATATAAAGCTCATCTTCTTCTATATCAAAGTTATCTTCTTTTTGTTCATCAAAAGACCTTATACCGCTTTGTTTATATTTTCTATCTTCTAAACTTTTAGGTGATAAAGATACTACTTTGTCAATATCCATATCTTTATTAACTTTAGATACAATAATCATAACTGTATCCATTGTAACAGGCATAGCCTCTATCATAAGAGGTGTGTTAGTAGCATCAAAGCCACAGTCTAACATAGCCTCTGTCATTATATCTCTAAAAAAGGCTTGTGCTTTTTCTGAGCCTTGAGCAAGCTCTGATAATTTTATTTCTCTTTCTTGTAAATCTTCATTTGTAAGCAAAAATTTAATTTGATTTTCATTAATTTTTTCTATCTTCATTAAATCACTTCCCTTAATTTTTAAACAATTTAAAACTAATTTAAAATTTATATTAAAAATGATTAATATACAATATAAATCTTTCAAAATATATGATATAGTATACATAATATTTCATATATTGTAAAGAGGTATATTATGTCTTAATATTAATTTGTAGATATTTCAAAAGGTTTATTTGTTGTTATTTCTAAATTAGGTTTAGATGATAGCTCAAGCTTTGTTGTAGTTGTAGTATTAGTTGTTGGCATTGTTGTAATCTCAGTAGATGTTTCTACATTTGATGATTGCTCTGTTATAGTATTGGGTATAATTGTTGTAGTTGTTGTAGTTGTTGTGGTAGTTATACTTTCATCAACATAGTTATTATTTGTTTTTAAAATATTATGTGAAAAAAGAGAAATGATAGAAGTTATAACTAAACCTGTACCTAGCCCAATTAAAAAAATATATTTTTCTCTCATAAACTATCCTTTCCAAGATTTATTATTAATTCTACTTCACCTTTACCCATATTTAAAGTCTTTGCTATTTCTGATACAGACATATTTTGCTCATAAAGTTCATTTATTTTACTAGCCATAGGATGTAAGCTACTAGTATATTTTTGCTTTGTGTTGAGGTTTGATGTATCTTCACCTATTTTTATATCAAATTTATTATTAGATATATTTTTCTTTTTTTCTATGGTTTCATATAAAAATAATAACTGTTTTTGCTTTTCATCAAATCTTTTAAATATTTCTTCAGACATTAAATTTAAGTCATCTATTGCCAAATCGGCTTGGTCAATAGTATTTTTCATCTTTTTAATGTAATCATCTATATTAGATATAGGGGTAGCATTATTATATTTATTAATATTTAAAATAGATACAATAATCATTATAAACCCTATAACCATTATAAATATAAAAATCCAATTAAATACACCCATAAACTATTTTCCTTTATATACTTATATCTAAAAAACTTAATCCATCATTTTTATTATTTTTTTTATTATTTTTATCTTTTTCTTTTTGTTTTTGTTGTTTTTTATAATAGCTCCCATTACCTTTGCCATCTTTATTTATGTTTTCTTCTTCAGATTTGTTACTTTCAATAGTTCTTCTATTTTCTGTTTCTACATTTTTTTTAAGATGCTCAGAAAACATTAGGTTTTGGTCCATATTTTTTTGATTATTATCTTCTGCTCTATTTATTTGTGATGATTTATTTATAAACATTTGAACATCTACAGGTCTTATATCCATATAAACACCCCTTACTTTATCTAAACACTTTAATTTTACCATCTACATTTTTTACTACACAATTAGATATATCTTCTTTTATAAAAATAATTGCATCATTAGCAACTATTTTAGTGCCACCATAAAGATTGTTAATAACTTTAACCTCACCTATTCTTTTAGTAAAAAATTGTATTAATTTTTTTATATTACTTTTATGATTTAATAATTTCTTTTTTATATCTAATTTTTCTTTAATTGATTTTTCAAATAGAATCCTTTTTTCTTCTGATAGATAGTTAATATCTATCTTTGATAATTTTTCAACTATTTTTTCTAAAGTATTATATCTTTCTGTCAGGCTATCAACTACTTTAACAAGTTCTTCATATTTGTCTAACACTTTATAATTAATACCTACTGTTATTTCTGTGTTATTAGACATAACAGAGCCTATATCTTTAGCTATTAAGTCACCACCTATAACAGCTTTTCCACCTAATATAAGACCTCTTTTACCTATTATAGTAACATTTCCATTACATAATATATTACAGTGCATAATAGAGCTTGCGTTTATATTTTGTTCAGCTATAATAGCTGCATTTTCTACAAAACTTAAGTTTATATTTTTTTCTGCTACAATTTTAGCCTTACCTGCACCTTGCACCCCTTGTGCAATAAAAACATTTCCTTTAGATATTATAGTTGCACCTTCAACCCAACCATAAATATCTACATTTCCCTCTGCATTTATGGTAAATCCACTTAAAACATTTCCTCTAACTATAACACTGCCTAAAAAATCTATATTACCTGTACTATTATCTATATCAGATTTTATTTCTAAAGTAGGTAATATATCTATTAAATTATTCTTATAAAAAACACAACCATTTATTTCAGATATTAATCTTTTACCATCTGGCGATATTTCTGTATTTTTACCTTTAGGTAACTGTGGTGGTTGCTCTCCTTCTTCACCTAACACAATATTGCCGTATATATCTTTACCATTTTCACCTTTTATAGGGTCTATTTGTATGGCAAGAATTGCACCTTTTCTTACAGATTCAAATAAATTTAAGGTTTTATAATCTATGCTTCCATCTTCTAAAATTTTAGGTCTTATTTTTTTTTCATTTATATCTACACAATATTCTAAAAAACCATCTTTACCTTTTTCTGGATATATACCTTCTGCAACAATATAAACTTTAGAATAATCTCTGCTATCTATAAATTCTTCTATAAAGTTTAAGTTCAAGCCAAAATTAATTTTTAAGCTATAAATTTTATCTAAAATTTCTTTTTTAGTTAGTAATTTTCCATTTTTTAAAGGTGGATAAAAGGTAGCCTCTGCCAGCATATTATCTGGGGATATATTAATATGCATATCCTCATCTATATATATTTTTTCTATACTTTTACTTATAAATATAGTATCTTTTTTATCAATAATATCATTTTCTATTTGTATATGATTTACATCTTCTATATTATATTTTTTAATTATAGCTATTATATCTTCTTTAGGATTAGACTTTTTATAATCTACTAAAAAATATATTCCATCATTTTTTAATTCTATTCTATCAATAATATCATTCATAAAAACTCCTGTCTTAAAGTAAATATAACTTTATAAATTATAGATATAATATATTATAGTTTTTGCCTAATTTATTTTTTAATATTTTCATACAATTAGAATGTATTTGAGAAACTCTTGATTCTGACACACCTAATATTTTACTAATTTCTTTAAGAGTAAGCTCTTCATAATAATATAATGTAATAACTTGTTTTTGCTTTTCTGTAAGGCTATTTATAGCATCAATTAATAGTTGCTTATCTTCTTTTTGTTGTAAAACTTTTTCTGGTAAATATTTTTCATTTTCTATTAAGCTATCTACTGGTTTTTCGTGATTTTGCTCTAGATAACTGTCTAATGATACAAGATTATATAATGAATAATTTTTTAAATAATCATTTACCTGCTCTAAAGGCATATCTAAAATTTTAGCTAGTTCTTCTTCGGTTGGTTGCTTACCATTTTCCATCTCAAATTTTTCTAAGGCCTCTTCTATAATTTTATTTTTTTGCCTTAAAGAGCGTGGTATCCAATCTATTTTTCTAATATTATCAATTATTTCTCCTCTTATTCTAAGAGAAGCATATGTTTCAAATTTGTATCCTTTTTTATAATCAAATTTTTCTATTGCATCAATAAGACCAAATATACCATATCCAATTAAGTCTTCATACTCTATCTGTGAATTAGTATATATATTCATTCTACCAGCAACAATTTTAACTAAGCCTGCATATTTATTTATTATTTGTTCTCTTATTTCCAAGCTTTTAGTTTTTTCATATTCTTCCCATAGCTTAAT
>CALWSN010000030.1 GCA_944384215.1 uncultured Clostridia bacterium
TCTGTTTTTAAACCTTCTTTATTTTTTACATTAGACAGGCTTTCCCAAGTTTTTGTATAACTCTCTTTAGATTTTAAGAAAGAATCTGGTAATTGCTCTCCCCTTACCTTAATAAATTGATATTCTAAAGTAGATTTAGGGTTTTGGTCTTCTGGTAAATTATCTTTTACTCTATCCCAAATTAAGTTTACAGAATTTAAAGTTATATCTTGTGCTATAAATTTAGTTGGAGCTGGTGGTACTTTTTCATTTTCTCCAGGGTTTTCACTATCTTTTTTTGTAGTAGCTGTAACTAATTTTGAAAACTTAGAAAAATCTATCTTTTCTGGTGTAAGAGGGTTGTCATTTTCATAAGGTGTAACATTAGTTCTGCCTACAATATAGTAAGTTTCATTTTCATCTAAGCCTTTAAAATTTATTTTTTGTTTAGATATGGTAATATCTTGGTCTATATTAGACAATTGAACAATACCTTTTTGTCTTAATGTATTTAAAAGGTTGTCTTTTTCACCAGATGTATTTTTTATATCAATAGTTATACCATCTGCTGTCATTTCTTCTGTATTATTATATTTGTTTATCTTGTTTTTTATTTTATCTGGTATATCTTCATCTTTAGAATATTTTACAAGCTCATCAAATAAAGCTTTATCTTGTGTAATATAAAAATCATATTTGATAGATTCATCTTTAAGCTCTCTACCAATAGTTTTTAACATAATTTCATTATAGTTATATAATAAATCTTTTTCTTCTTTATATTTTAAAGTATCATATTCTATACTAAATGCTTCATTTGTAACTGTATCTTCTAAAACTTTTAAATTTTGTGGTACTGGTACTTCTATTTTTTGTATACCATTTAATGTGAGTGTAACAGGTAAAGATAACCCTGTTTCATATTCTTTATCTTTTATTTTATACTTACCTTTATTAGCTAAAAAATATGTATTAGGATATTGTAATATTTCTTGATTTTGTGCATCTTTAGCCGATACTGGTATTTTAAATGTAACATTAGCCTCTAATATAGTATTCTTTTTATTACCAACCACTTCTGTTCTTTCACTTGTAAAAGTTTTTTCTTCTATTATTTCTATTTTATCATATTTACTTTGTGGTAAAGAATATTCTATATCATCTATATTTAAAGGAGTTTTTAATTTTACATCTACCCCTAAAAAGTCTGTATTTTCTAGCTCAATTGGCTTAAGACCTTTATAAAATAAATAGCTTATATCAACTTCTTTATTATCATTATTTTTTATAAGACCCTCTAATACACTTTTACTATCTATATCCCATTTTAAAGTTAAATAAAGATTTTCAGGGTCTTCATCTTTTTTAATAATATTAGCACTTACCACTTCTAAATTTTTAGGTGTTGATAATACTATATCTTGCTCAAATGGTTTATAATTTAAAATTTGAGATGTAAATGGTAGATTATTATTATTTAAATCTGGTGGTGTAAAACTAAAATCTACTCTAAAGAATTTTTCTTGTGGAGCAGTTGCATCTAAAGGTACTGATATTAATATTTTATTTTTACCATTGTTTTTTTCTTCATAAGTAGACCATCTACTAAGTGTAGATTGTTGGTTACCTTGATATACTACATAAAAACCATTATATCCCTCATATGGGTCTATTTCTAAATAAAACTCTGAAGAACCTAAAGCTATAATTCTATATGAAGGGTATGTATATACCGTACCAAGTGGTAATGTTGCATCTTCTGTTTCAAAAGGCTTATTTTTTCTTTCGGCAGATATAGATATATCACTATATATAGTGCTAGATTCTAAATTTTTTATTGTAAGAGTACCATTATGATTAGCAGTATCATATTTATACTCTGCCGAAATGTTACTTCCTATTTCTCCATTAATTTGAAGATTGGTATCATCAGTATAAATATTTGGTATCTTTATTTGTAATTTTTTAGTTGGGTCAGAATGCCCTAAGTTAAATATTACTTCTGTATCTGTTTTAGGTGAATCTGGTGTTATAAAATCATATTTACCCCCATATTGTGTAGGTGGTTGTGCTGTTTTTTCCCACTCTTTTGGTGTATTAAATGTAATTTTTACCCCTACCTCTTTATCCCCAGGATATTGTGTAATAGGTCTAGTTGTTTGGTCTATTAATTTTTGTCCCCCATTAGCATACGGTTCTACAACAAAACCATTTGTTGTATCTATACCTAAAAATATATTTTTTTCTTCAGTTTGTGTTTGGCTATTAAATGTATGTTCTAACTCAAAAGGATATATATTACCTCTTACTATTGCATTAGTAACAAAATGCATTTTACCATTTTTCCAAAGAAACTTTATAGTATTACCTTCATATTGAAAAGAAGCTCCACCATTTTGCCCTATTTCAAAAGAAACTTCTTTAGCTTCACCACTTACATAAGTTTTATCTAGTTTGAATGTTTCTGTTGATGGAAAGTTATCAGTATTTGCAGGTAAATATGCTCCATCTTTATATATTAAAAGTTTTTTCTTATTTGTATTTACTGTATTAGCTCCATTTACCTTATATGTAATATTAGATTTATTATTATTTCTTGTTATTTTAAATTCTATCTCTTTATTATCTGCTATGGGATATGTTAATGTATAAGTACCATTAGCATTAGGCGAACCACCTACACTTTCTATATCCCAAGTTAAAAGAACTTCATCGCTACCTGGTTTTCTTTCTACCAATTCTAGGTTTTCATTTAATGTAGCTTCTTTGTTCCAAGAAAAGTTGGTTTTACTTGTATTTTTTGGTTTATCTGCTGCAAAAATAGAAATTGTAAAATTTGCTAGCATAGCGTTGACTACCATAACAACAAGCAAAATTTTTGCCATTATTTTTGTCATTTTTTATCCTCCTAAAATTTAATATTAATTTGTTTTTAATTATTTTTATACATTATATATATTATATCGTAAAAACCATAAAAATAAAATAGTTTTTATTAATTTTATTTTTGTAATTTTTTATATTTTATACTTTTATAATTATTAATAAAAACGGCTAGTATTAAACCATTTTAACACTAGCCGTTTTTATTAATAATTAGGCATTTTTGAAGTTGGCATCATTAACAATTTACCACTACCACGATAAACATTTACTAGTCCTTCACCAGAAGCTGCAGAGCCAATAAGAGTTTTGCCTGAACGTTCAACAGTAAATTCTAAGCTACCGCTCCAAGCAATAACATAATTCCCATCTACTTTTAATACATCATTTTGTAAAGTTATCTCTATAAGTTCTTCTTTTGGACAGTAAGATTCTATACAAAAAGCTCCTTCACCATTTAAGCTTAAATTAAATAAACCTTCGCCACCTGCCACTGCTGATGACAAATTGCTACGCATTACTGTTTTATGTTTTAGTTTGCTATCACAAGCTAAAAACAACCCGTCATCTAATACTACTGAGCCACCCCAGTCTGCAACATTCATTAATATTAAATATTTATATGTAGGCTCTAAAACTAAAAGTCCATCTCCAACATATTCTGGCTTAATAATAGACTCTCCACTTGCTTTTCCTCTTATAGCCTTGCCTATAAAATCACCTACACCTTTTATACCTGTTGTAGAATTTACATTACCTAACATCCATTGCATAGCACCCGCTTGAACAGTAACTTGAGATTTGCTTAAGTCACAAACTAATTGACGTTTTCTAACATTCATTTTAGAGCTATAATATGCTGTTATAGCAGAATTAGGCGTAACACTTAAATCTCTCTTATATTCTATAACCTGAAATGCTCCTAGCTCATCTATTATGTTTACATCATCGTTGTCTGTAAAATTTGAAATTTTATACATTTTAATCCCTCCTTAATTATAAAAAAACTATTATATTATTTATAATATAATAGTTTTTTTAGTTTGTCAAAATAACAATAGTTTTAAAAGTTGCTTTTAACCCCTTTATATGCTATAATTAAGTTTAATTTATAATCTTGAGGTGAAAAAATGTATATTTTTAAACAAGCAAAAAATGCTATACTAGAATTTGATAAATATCCTGAACTTTTAAAAACAAGCCTTACTAAAGTTATTTTTTATGCTTTATTTTTTATACTATCATCAAATTTTACATATATTTCATATCCTTTTATATCTTCTTATTACGAAGTTAAAAACTTTGATAGCTTTATAGAAGAATATATACCAGATTTTACAATAGAGAATGATAAATTAGTTTTTGATAAATATTATAAAATAGATACCCCTCTTGATATTACATTTATTTTTGACCCAGAAGAAAATAACTATATATCAAATGAAGATAAAAAATATGTAGATAATATTATACTTAAAGTAACACCTACACATATTATATCTTCTACATTAAATATAAATATAGAAGTATCTAGCATAATTAAAATTTTTAATATATCTGAAAAAGATGATTTAGTAAATTTAAAATTTTTAATTACAATATCTAATATTATAGCCTTTATAGTATTTATAGTATTTTTTACTTTATCAGATATATTTAAACTTATTATATCTGCTTTAGTTATTGTATTTGTAGCCAAAATTTATGGTTTAAAGGCTAGCTTTTTAGATATGTTTAAGCTTATAGTATATGTTAATACCATACCTTTTATCTTAAAGCTAGTTTTAATGCCTATGCCTAGTTTTATATATATTGGCTTTGTATTATTATATTTACACTTTATTTTTAAATCTATAATAGAATATAATAAGAAAACTCAAACAAATACTCTTTAATATAATAAAAAGGTGGTAAAATATGTACCCTATAAATTTATTGATAAAGCCTGCATCTGGTAATTGTAATTTTAAGTGCAAATATTGTTTCTATGAAGATATTACAGAAAATAGAGAAATATCTTCATATGGTTTTATGAGCTTAAATACATTAGAAATTATTATAAAAAAGGCTCTTTCTTTTTCAATTTCTTCTTGTGGATTTATGTTTCAAGGTGGAGAACCTACATTAGTAGGTCTAGATTTTTATAAAAAATTTATTGAATGTGTAAAAAAATATAATACTAAAAATTTAGAAATTTTCTATTGCATACAAACTAATGGATATTTTTTAGATGAAGATTGGGCAAAGTTTTTATCAGAAAATAACTTTTTAGTAGGTATATCATTAGATGGTATAAAAGAAACTAATGATATTAATAGAATAACTAAAGATAATATAGGTACATATGATATAGTATTAGATAAAATAAATTTATTGAAAAAATATAATGTAGAATTTAATGTTTTAACTGTTATAACATCACAAGTAGCTAAAAATATTAATAAAATTTATAATTTTTATAAAGAAAATAATATTATATATCAACAATATATACCTTGTTTAAACCCAATAGGTGATACTAGGCTTAAAGAATATTCTCTAACACCTAAACTATATGGCAACTTTTTATGCAATCTTTTTGATTTATGGTATAAAGATATAACTAATAATCATTTTGTGTATAATAGATATTTTGAAAATCTTGTTGGTATATTAAAAGGCTATCGTCCAGAGGCTTGTGGTATGGCTGGTATGTGTAACATACAAAATGTTGTTGAGGCAGATGGCAGTGTTTACCCTTGTGATTTTTATGTTTTAGATGATTATAAAATAGGTAACCTTTTACAAGATGATTTTATACAAATACATAAAAATAGACAAAATTTAAAATTTATAGAAAATTCTATAAAAGTAGAAGATGCTTGTAAAGAATGTAAATGGGCTAATTTATGCCGTGGTGGTTGTAGACGTGATAGAGATAGACTTTTAGATGGCAATATAGGTATAAACTACTATTGTGATTCTTATAAAAAGTTTTTTGAACATTCAATAGATAGACTTTTAAAACTATAAATTAAATCAATTTTCAGTATAAAATAATAAAAAGGTTGTAAAATAAAACCTTTTTATTATTTTATACTTATATTTTTAAAAAATATTTTTTAATAACAATAACTATAAGCTATTTTACCGTAAGCAATCATTATACAAATACAATCTTTAGATATTTCTTTTATAGTTTCTAAAACTATTTCTTCAGTATCTATATCTAAAGATGCTGTTGGTTAATCTAAAATAATTATTGGTCTATTTCTTATTAAAGCTCTTGATATTGCTACTCTTTGTGCTTGACCTAATGATATATCACTGCCTCCTTCTCCAAGCATTGTGTCTAAACCTTTAGGTAAATTATTTATTGCATCTGTAAGATGTACTTTTTTTATAATAATTCTTCTACTAATTTTAAAATTTTATCTTTAATTTCTTGTCCATTTTTTGCATTATTATATTGTATAAACCAAACATAACAATCTAAAAGATTATAAGCTATCCAATATATTTTTCTCTTTATAACCCCTTTATTAGACATATCTAAGTCTCTACCATACCCTTTTATAAAGTGCTCATTTATCATATAAGGTGAGCCAAATTCATATTCTTCATCTCCAAATATTGCTCTATCTCCATCTATAATAGCAACTATTTTAGTTAAGTCATTTTTATCTAATAAAATATTACCTTCCCACAAATCACAATGAGTTAATCGTGGTATAGTTATTTCATTAAAAATATTTTCATATTTTACAATTAAACTTTTTATATTGTTTACTTGTTCTATATTTAAAATATTATATTTTAAATGTAAATTAGTTATTTTTTCAATATCATTTTTAAGATATTCTCCCCAGCTATTAAAGCCATTACCTTGTACTATATCTGATAAACGACCAAATTGTTGTCCTTTTATATTTTGTATTTTATAAGCATATCGTCCTATTTCTTCATATAAAAAATCTTTTTGGTTTTTAGTTAAATTTGCCTCACTCATTACTATACTTTCAATATACTCTACTATCATATAATCTCTTTCTATAATATTTTTAGATGTGTCACAAATCACTACATTAGATACAGGTATATTTTCTTCTTTACATAAATTATAAAAGTAATCTTCTGCATTCATTAAGTTATGTTCAAAAGGCATTAATAAATGTCTATTAACAGGTCCCACTCTTAAAACATATTTTTTATTATTTTCAAATTGCAAAAAATATGTTGTATTAAATAACCCACCTTTTAATAATCTATATTCTAATAAATTATCATTAAAAAATTTTTTTACAATATTTTTTATTTCATTTTCTGTTAATTCTTTGTATATATTTGATATTGTATTCATAAAAACTCTCCTAATACTACAATACAAAAAGGTTATATACTAAAGTATATAACCTTTAAATTTTATTCAAAAGTTGCAACTATGTCTTCACCAGCTTTAGCATCAAAACCAGTTTTAAAGCTAATATTTTTAGCATCACCTTCACCAGTTACAACTAACATACTTGTAGTGCTATATCCTGCTTCTTTAATTTTAGCAGGGTCAAAAGTAATAAGTGTTTGGCCAGCTTTAACTTTATCTCCCATTTCAACAAGACATTCAAAGCCATCACCCTTCATATTAACAGTATCAATACCAATATGAAGAATCATTTCCATACCATTATCAAGCTTTAAAGCACAAGCGTGTTTAGAATCTTTCATAACTAAAGCAATTTCACCATCAGCAGGTGCTACAACTTTGTTATCTGTTGGTATAATACCTATACCATCACCCATACTTTTGCTTGCAAAAGCTTCATCTTCTACCTCTGTAATAGGTACTACTTTACCACTTAAAAAAGCTTTTAATTCTTTATTTTTATTTTTCTTAAAAAATGAAAACATATTTATACCTCCTACTAAATAATAGTGTTATTTTTGTAAAAACTCCATAACACTTTCAACTGTTGTTTTAGATAAAACTTCATTAGCATAGTTTTTAGCATCTTCAAAAGAAGTTTCTAAAATTTGCTTTTTAACATTATTTATTTCAGATGCAGACATAGAAAACTCGTCTAAACCTAAGCCTAATAAAATTTTAGCTGCTCTTGCATCACTTGCAAATTCGCCACACATACCAACTTTAATATTTTCTTTATGACCAGCTTCAATAACTTTTTTAATACTTTGTAAAACAACAGGGTGGAAAGAATTATACATATTAGATATTCTTTTATTACCTCTATCTACAACAAGCATATATTGAGTTAAGTCGTTAGTACCAATACTAAAGAAATCTACATATTTAGCAAATTCGTCAGCTAAAATAACTGATGCTGGAGTTTCTATCATCATACCAACTTCAATATCTTCATCAAATTTTATACCTGCATCTCTAAGCTCTTGTTTACATTCTTCTAAAACTTTATTAGCCTCTATAATTTCTTCAATAGAGATAATCATAGGATACATTATTCTAACATAACCAAAAGCACTAGCTCTTAAAATAGCTTTTAATTGTGCTTTAAAAACATCTTTAAGCTCTAAAGATATACGAATAGCTCTCCAACCTAAAAATGGGTTTTCTTCAAAATCAAATTTATAATATGGTAAAGATTTATCTCCACCAATATCTAATGTACGTATAGTAACTTCTTTACCTTCACATAAAATAGCTGCCTCTTTATAAATTGCAAACTGTTCATCTTCAGTAGGGAAATGTGTATTTTCCATATAAACACATTCACTTCTAAAAAGTCCTATACCATCTATATTATGCTTAACAGCCATTTGTATGTCTAAAATATTACCAACATTAGCACATAATTGAACTTCTCTGCCATCTGTTGTAACAGCTTTTAAGTTTTCAAGCTTTTTAAGCATTTCTTCTTCTTTATTAAATTCTTCTTCAAGCTTTTTATATTCTTCAAGCTCACTAGCTTCAGGGTTTACAATAATGTTACCTTTAGATGCATCCATAGCTATAATATCATTATCTTTAGCAGAAGCTAATATACCATTAACACCAACTAAAGCTGGTAAACCTAAGTTTCTAGCAATAATAGATACGTGGCTTGTAACACCACCAAGCTCTGTTATAAAACCTTTAACAAGATTAAGGTCTATTAAAGCAGTATCTGAAGGAGTTAAGTCTTCTGCTATTAAAACAACCTCTTCTTTAATGTTTTCAAAAGGATTAACGTTTACACCTTTTAATTTAGACATAATTCTAGCACCAACGTCTTTAACATCAGTAGCTCTTTCTTTCATATACTCATCGTCCATCATTGAAAAAATAGTAGAAATTTCTTCAATAGCATTAGAAAGTGCAATTTGAACATTTTGTCCTTCATCATTAATTTTACCAATAACAGCATCATATAATGTAATATCTTGTACAATCATACTATGACCTTGAAATATTTCAGAATTTATAGCTAATTCTGCTATTTCTTGTTTAGCTTCATTTAAAGCTATCTCAAATTTATTAAGTTCTTCTTCTTTATTTGTTACAGAATAATTTTCTGGTGTTAAGTCTGCTTTTTCTATAACATATGCCTTACCTATAACAATACCTTTAGAAGATGTTTTTTCAACAAATAGTTTTTTTGACATATTAAACACCTCTTATTCGCCTAAACCACTTTCAACAGCATCTGCTAATAATTGTAAATCTTCTGCTTCATTAGCTCCATCACATTGAATAGTTATTTCATCACCACATTTAATACCTGCTGCCATAATATTTAAAACACTTTTAGCATTAATATTTTTTTCTTTATGAACAATTTTTACATCTGATGTACATTTTGTAGCTAATTTAGCAAATTCTCCTGCTGGACGCATATGTAAACCTGCTTCATTTTTTATAATAATAGTTTTTTCTACCATAATTTTAACTCTCCTTTAAATTTAATATTTTATAACGATAATATTTTATTTTTCGCAATTTAAAAAATATTATTCAACAAAACTTGTATAGTATTTTTTAACAATACTTATTTTTAGTATAAATAAACATAAATATTAATATATCAATAAAAAAAGTATATCTCTATTTTATAAAAATGTCAACTATTTTGGTATTATAGACGATAAAAAGGTTATTTTTCACAATTATACGTATAAGTTTTTGTATATTTTATACATAAATTTTAATTGTTTAGAATATACAAAAGTATGTTAACTATTTACAAAAAAATTTTTTAGTCATTATTTTAGTAAATAAATGTTATTTTTATTTTACAATTAACCTTAAAGTCTATTCTGTTCTAATCATATATATTATATTATTGTCTTTATTTTTATATATTTTAAATTTAGCTTTTTCATATTTAGATATTTTGTTATATTTACTTTCTAGTGAATTTTCAATTATATTTTTTTCCCCTTTTTCATAAAATTTTAATGCATATGATAAGTTATCAGGATAATCACAAATATTAGCAATAACTTTATTATCTTTTATAAAAATTAATTGAATCATACTTTCATCTATCTTTTGGCATATGTATTTACTTTTAAAGCCTATTATGTTTTCTATTTCTTCTTTAGGTGTATAAGGTTCAAAAGTATATAATTTGTCCCAATCAAAAGGTACAACATCATTTAATACTAATTCTGTACCATTTTCATCTATTTTTTGACTTAGTATAGAATATTGTATTTTTTCATTATTCTTTTTTATTATAAAATAATCTTTTAAGCTAAAAATAACTAATAAAACTGATAAAGTAAATATAATTATTACTATTAATATTTTTTTATTTTTCATCTTAATTACCTATTTTTAAGATTTCTTTTATATTCCCACCAAGGATATAAATTATCTCTATCTACTATATAACTTTTTTTTGCTAATAGTGCTAAAGGCTCATCAGAAAAAGAATCTGAATAAAATTCTTTAATAATGGTATTAGGCATTTCTTTATTAAGCCTTACTACTTTTTCATCTCCATAACAATTAAGCCCTGTATATTTCCCTGTTTTGCTATCTACCTTAGATGCAATAAGATAATTTATACCAAGTTTTTTACATATAGGCTTTAACAAAAATTCAGGTGATGCTGATATAATAATATCTGTATCTTGTTGCTTTTCATAGTACCACTTTTTTATACCTTTTACATTTATATTCCAAAAATTTTCTACCTCTTTATCAATATCTTTTACAATATTAAAACAACTATAAAATTTTTCTTTAAACTTTGTTTTTTCCATACGTCCTAAAGCAAAAGGTATAAAATAAAAAAGTTGTTTAGGTAAATATATAGCTACCTGAGGCTGTTTTTTTAATAGATATATATAAAATTTTTGTGTGCTATCACCATCAAATATAGTTTTATCAAAATCATAAACATTAACTTCCATAATATAACCTAAGCTAAATTTAAAGATTTCAGCTCTTTTCCTTCTAAATTTTTTATAACAAACTTTTTATCTTCATAAATCATATAACTATTTTCTTGACCTTCTTTAGGCATAGATATAGACCCTGGGTTTATATAAATGCCTTTCTCTAATTTTTCTATTATATTAATATGCGTATGACCGTGTATTAATATATCATTATCTTGTATATTAGGCATATTTTCTTTGTTATATAAATGTCCGTGAGTTAAAAATAAATTAATTCCATCTACATTAAAAATATTATAGTCTGACATTATAGGAAACTCTAAAACCATTTGGTCAACTTCAGAATCACAGTTACCTCTAACGCAAACTATCTTTTCTTTTAATGTATTTAATGTTTCAAAAACTTTTTGTGGATTATAATCTTTTGGTAATGGATTTCTTGGCCCGTGATAAAGTATATCTCCTAACAAAACAATTTTGTCTGGATTTTCTCTTTGTATAATGTTAATTAAAGCATTACAATAAAAATAAGACCCGTGTAAATCTGATGCAAATAAAATTTTCAATTTATATACCCTCTTTCATTTTTTATATAATTAATAAAAATTTTTTTATTTTGTTTATATTATTGTTAAAAATTGATAAAATTAAAATTCTTTCGAACAAACGTTTGATTTGTTCGAACATTTGTGCTATTATATTTCTATAAACGACAAATTATTACTTTTAAGGAGGTTATTTTATGAATTTATCTATAAAATTTTTTATAGGGCTTATTGTTGGGTGCGTTGGTTTTTTATTATCTTTTATAATATGTGCCCTTTTGTCTTGCCCTACTAATATTATGATTTTAATTTGTAGTTGTTTTTTAATAATGATTATTAGTTGTTTTATAGGTTTATATTTTTCATATAATAACCTTACCTTTAAATTTAATTTAAAATATTTTAAGCTTAACTCATTATATAATAAAAATAATTCCCATTCAACTCTTCTTTTTATAAAATAAAAATATACTAGTAAAACTATGGTTTTGATTATTAATAATCAAAACCATAGTTTTACTTAAATAATTTGTTAATATACAAATTAGCTATTTCTAAATCTATTGGTTCATCTATATCTAAAGAGTGATATTTATCCATTATATATCCATATTCATTATCTTTTAAATATCTATTTTCTTTTATATCTTTAACATAATTTATATATATAGCACCATTTAAAATATAATATTTATCCATTTGCTGTCTTAAGCTTATATCACTTTCTATTATAGGCTTTATCATTTTATCTTTATCTAAAGTTCTTATTAAAGTTGGGTTTTTATCTGTTTCACAAACCGATAAAAGACTTGGTAAATTATTATTTATTAGCATTTCTAAAGCCTCATCTATATGCTGTTCACTTCTAAATGGTGAAGTAGGTTGTAATAATACCAATATATCATATTCTTCACTCATTTTTTTAAGCTCTTTTATTGTATAGATAATTGCTGTTATAACATTAGATGTATCTTCTGCCAGCTCTTTAGGCCTAAAAAATGGAACATCTGCACCATATTTTTTAGCTACATCAGCTATTTTTTCACCATCTGTACTAACAATAACTTTATCTATATATTTACTTTTTTTAGCCGCATTTATAGTATAAGATATTAATGGCTTACCTGCTAAATCTATTATATTTTTATTTTTTATACCTTTGCTGCCTGCTCTTGCTGGTATAAAAGCTAACACCTTTTTGTTATTTATCATAATATCACCTAAAAATTAATATCATAAAATTTTTTAATATTTTCATTATTGCTTTTTAAAAAATCTTTCATATAATAAATTATATTTTCACAAGTATTTTCTTTTTCATAAGGATTACTATATTTTTTAACTTCTTCTTTAAAACTTTTACTTAACGCTTTTTTAATAGATTTTTCTATATCTATTTTTTCATTTTCACAGTTTATAACACTTTGTGAATATATTCTACCTTTTTGTCTGCTACCTATATTTACAGTAGGTATTTTAAAAGTAGGCACTTCTATTATCCCACTAGAAGAATTACCTACTACACAATCAACAAACTGTAAAGCACTAAAATAATTTAATTGCCCCATTGTATCAAAAGCTATTGTGTTGTTATTTTTGTTTACATATTCATCTATCATATTGTTTATAATTCTACCATCTGTATCTGCATTTGCTTTAGTAAAAATAATATTTATGTTTTCTATATTATCAATAGCATCTAATATGTTTTGAAATTGCTCTTTAGAAGATTTATTTTCTAATGTTACTGGGTGAAATGTTAAAATTATTGTATTTTCTTTTATTTTAAAATTAAGTTTTTTCTCTAGCTCTTCTTTGTTTAAAAGTTTTATTTTTTTTATATTTTCAGTACCAATAGCCCCTACATTAAACACTCTATTAGGCTGTTCTCCTAGCTGTATAACCCTTTTTTTATATTCTTCTGTACTTGTAAAATGTAAATGGCTCATTTTTGTTATGCTATGTCTTATAGCATCATCAATAGCACCTTCTGTTATTTCTCCACCGTGTAAATGTGCTATTTTTATATTACAAACCATAGCACATATAGATACTGCCAAAATTTCATATCTATCACCTAAAATTACTATTAAATCTGGTTTTAATCTTTCAAAAACTTCACCAAAGCTTACCATAGCAAGACCAATAGATTTATTTATGCCTATTTTAGTATCTGAGCTTAAAAGCATCTCTACTTTTTCATCTATTTTAAAACCATCATTTTCTATATTTTTATATGTAAGCCCAAACTCTGTTGATAAATGAGAGCCTGTTACAACAGTTTGTAAAATAAGCTCTTTATCTTCTTTTATAGCATTCATAATAGGTTTTAATAGTCCATATTCTGCTCTAGAGCCTGTTACAACACATATTTTTTTCATTATAGCTCAATCCTTTCATCTGCTACAAAATCTCTCTTGGCAACTTGACCTAAAACATCATACCATTTCATAGGAGATATACCATCTCCTGGCCTTTTTATAGCCAAGTTTTCTTTTGTAAATTTTTCACCTTTTGATATATTGCATTTTGCAACTATACTTTTTCTAGCTATAACAATATTTTTCTTTTCAGATTTTGAAGGTTTTTTTACACCATCACCAAGAGCTTTTTCTATATTTCTAATAGCATCAACCATTTGTTTTAGCTCTCTTGGCTCTAGGCTAGCTTTATGATCGGGGCCTTCCATATTTTTATCTAATGTAAAATGCTTTTCTATAACAGTTGCACCTAATGCTACCGCTGATATAGAAACCTCTATACCATCTGTATGGTCAGAATATCCTATTGGTAAGTTTAGCTCTTTTTCCATAGTTTTAATAGCTAATAAATTTACATCTTCCATAGGTGTTGGATATTCTGTGTTACAATGTAAAACAGTAATATTTGGTTTTTTATGTTTATTAAGTATATTTATAGCCTCTTTTATTTCATATAAATCACTCATACCTGTTGATATTATTATATTTTCATATAATTTACCTATTTCTTCTAAATAAGGTAAATTAGTTATTTCACCAGAAGGTACTTTTACTGTATTTATGCCTAAAGATAGTAATAAATTTGCACTTTCTATATCAAAAGGAGATGATAAAAACTCAATTTTTTCTTTGTCACATATTTCTTTTAAATAAATATGGTCTTCTTCTGATAATTCTAATCTTTTTATCATATCGTGTTGGCTTTCTTTTTTGCCTGTATTTTTTATTTGATAATCTGCTTTTTTAGCATCTTTAGATACAAGATTATCTGCCTTAAATGATTGAAATTTAACCGCATCTACTCCTGCTTTTTTTGCTTCTAAAATCATTTTTTTTGCAAGAGATAAATCTCCATTATGGTTTACCCCTATTTCTGCAATTATAAATACACTCATTATTTAACAACTCCATAACATTTACTATTTTCTAAAACATTTTTAACAACTGTGCTACCTGCACCTATAATTGAATTTTTTTCTACATTTATACCCTGTATAACAGTAGAATTTGCACCAACAAATACATTTTCTTTTATAGTTACGTTTCCGCATAAAATAGTACCAATAGATATATGAGAAAATGCTCCTACATAACTTTCGTGTTCTATAATAGCTCCAGTATTTATTATAGCCATATTATCTATTTTTACATCAGAGTTTAAAATAGCTCTTTTACCTATAAATATACCTTCTCCAAGATTTATATTGCTAGCTAAAATAGCTGTTTTATCAACTATATTTGGTATATTAAAACCTATTTCTTTAACCTTTTTATAAAGTATATTTCTAATATTACTATTACCCATATAACCTATACAAATAAAAACATTTTTTATACCTTTATTATAAAATTTAGTTAAATCATCATCTGTTCCAATAACTTTATAACCCTTATATACTTGTCCTAGTTTTTCTTTTATGTCTATAATACCATATATTTTATAAATATTGCCATTTTCTATGCTATCTATTATACTTTTACAATGTCCACCAAAACCTATTAATAGTATATCTTGCATATTATATTTCTAGCCTTTCTTTCATTTTTTCAAGCTCATCAAATTGTCCCATATCAAGCCAATCTTGTTCTTGTAAAATATAAGTACCTACATTTTTACCATCTTTTATACATTTTTCTATTACATCTGTTATGTGTATAAAAGTATTTTCTGGTATACACTGTAAAAATTCTGGCTCTATAATATACACTCCAGTATTTATAACAAAAGAAAATTTAGGTTTTTCTTTCATTTCTATTATATTACCATTTTCATCTAATTCCATAACACCATAAGATAGATTTTGATTTTTTTCTACACAAACAACTGTTGCTATATTTCCACTTTTTTTATGTTTATCTAAAATTTTAGAATAATCATAATCTATTAAAACATCACAATTAGTTAAAAACATAGTATCTTTTACTATATCCTTAATGAAATATAAACCTCCACCAGTACCCAAAAATTGTTCTTCATCTATAAAACTTATTTTTTTATCTATTTCATAAAAATAAGTTTTTATAAAGTTTTTTTTATAGTTTACTATCATATAAAAATTGTTACAACCATATTTTTCAAAACTATCTATAATATGCTCTGTAATAGTTTTTTCTCCTATTGGTATTAATGGTTTTGGTAATATATTAGTATAAGGCTTTAATCGAGTTCCTTTACCACCTGCCATTATAACAACTGGTACATCTATTTTATTATTTGAAAAATTTTTATCTTTTTTTAAAAATTTAATATTAACTATATTATTATTTTTATCTAAAACTGGCAAACTTGTAATACCATTTTCTTCCATATAATTTTTATAATTAATATTTTTATGTTCATATATATAATGAGGCTTATAGTTACCTATGTTTTTTATAGTATTATCTAAATTACCATTATTTATAATATATCTTCTTATATCACCATCTGTAACACTTGCTAATAATTTATTATTATCACATATAAAAACTATACCTTTTCCATTTTTATCTATTTTTTTTAAAACATCTAAAATAGGTTCATTTTCTGATACAATATAATTGTTTAAATCCATATTAACACCTCAGCTGTTTTCTATTTCTTTTATTTTTTCACACACATATAAAACATCTTCATAAGATAGATTAGAGCTACAAGGTATGTTTAATACTCTATCATAGTAATAAATAGCTTTTTCTATTTTGTAACAGTAACAGTCTTTGTAAGGCTGTAAAGTGTGAATAAGCTTCCAAATAGGCCTTGTTTGTATTTTATTTTTAGAAAGCTCTTTAATTAATATGTCTCTTTTTTCTGTTAAATATGAATAAAACCAATAATTAGGTCTACATTTTTCATTAAATTTTAATAAATTTATTTTATTTTCATTATATAAATTATAGTTTTGTAATTTTATAGATATAAATTCTTCTAGTCTTTCTAATTGAGCAAGACCTACACCTGCTTGTAAATTAGTCATTCTATAATTATAACCTATTTCATTGTGAATAAAATACAATTCATCATCTTTGGCTTGAGTTGATAAATATTTTATTTTTTTTGCAATATTTTCATCATTACAAACAACCATACCACCACCACCAGTGGTTATAATTTTGTTACCATTAAAAGAATATACTCCTATGTCTCCTATTGTACCAGAATATTTACCTTTATATTTACCTTCTTTATAAAATGTACCTAAACTTTCTGTTGCATCTTCTATAACTTTTAAATTATATTTTTCACATATTTGCATAATATCTTCCATATTTGCCATATTGCCAAAAATATGTACTACTATTATAGCTTTTATATGTTTTTTTGTTTTTTTATTTATTAGTTTATTATCTACAAATACACATTCTTCTTGACAAAACTGTTTAAGTTTTTTAGCATCTAAACATAAGCTATCATCACAGTCCATAAAAATAGGCTCTGCTCCAACATATTTTACAGGGTTAACTGCTGCAATAAATGTTAAAGTTGGTACAATTACTTCATTTTCATTATTAATATTAAGAGATAATAAAGCTAAATGTATGCCCGCTGTACCACTTTGACAAGCAACAGCATAGTTAGACTTTGTATAATTTTTTATATTATTTTCAAAATCTACAATAAAGCTACCAGCTGTTGAAACCCATTCATCTTTTAAAGCCTTTTCTACATATTTCATTTCATTACCTTTTATGTTTGGTACAGATAATGGTATAAATTTATCCATATTATCCCTCCTAATAAATTTTTATATATTATAAATATCTGTTTTATATCTTTCAATATTATTTTTTATCCAGTCTATTGTTTGGCTTATACCTTCTTTAAAAGTATATTCTGGTTGCCAATTAGTTAAATTTTTAATTTTAGTATTGTCACCTAACAATCTATTTACTTCACTTTTTTCTGGTCTTAGTCTTTGTTCATCACATATGATTTTTGCGTTAGGATTAATTTGTGATATAATTTCATTTGCTAAATCACCAATAGGTATTTCTTGGTTTGTAGCAATATTTATTTCTTCACCAATAGTTTTATTAGATTTTGCTATTTCATAAAAACCTTTAACAGTGTCTTTTACATAGTTAAAATCTCTAGTAGGTGTTAAGCTACCTAATTTTATTTCTTCTTTTCCTGATAATAATTGTGTTATAATAGTAGGTATAACTGCTCTTGCAGATTGTCTAGGTCCATAAGTATTAAAAGGTCTAACTATAGATATAGGCATATCAAAGCTTCTATAAAAACTTTCGGCAAGTCTATCAGCACCTATCTTAGTAGCAGAATAAGGTGATTGTCCTTGATAAGGGTGTTTTTCATCTATGGGAACATACTGTGCCGTTCCATAAACTTCAGATGTAGAGGTAACTAAAACTTTAGATGTATTAAAATCTCTACAAGCTTGTAATACATTTAAAGTCCCTTTAATGTTAGTGTCTACATAAGAATCTGGAGAATGGTAGCTAAAAGGTATAGCTATTAATGCAGCTAAATGAAATACTTCATCTACACCTTTTATAGCTTCTCTAACGCCATTAGGGTCTCTAATATCTCCAGAGAATATTTCTATTTGACTTAATTTTTCTTTTTCTAATGTATCAAGCCAACCCCAACTATTAAAAGAATTGTAGTAAGTAAAAGCTTTAACATTATATCCTTTTTCTAACAAATACTCTACAAGATGACTACCTATAAAACCATCTGCTCCTGTAACAAGTGCTTTCATTAATAATTTCTCCTTCTAAATTAAATTTTTAAATATTTTATATTTAAAAATAGCTATTCTTAAATATTTTAACTATAAAAATTAAGCAATAGCTTATAATTAACTAATAAATTACCTATATTTTAATAAGTTTTTATAATTTTAAAACTATTAAAATATAGGTAACATTTAAATTATATTAACTTTTACTAGCTCTAGCTACCTTCATAGCTTCTTTCCAAGTATCTCTAAATAATCTTAAATATTCTAATACTTCATTCATTATTTCCAAATCTTTTTTCATATTTGCTTCTGTAAGTCTTCTGTGCATATAATCATATGCAGCATATAATTCATGAGATATATCATACTTCATATCTAAAGTAATTTGAAATTCTCTAATTATCTCTTTAGTTTTTTGTATAGATTTATTTGCAGCCATATAGTCTTTTTTTTCTATTGCTATAATAGCTTGGTTTGCAAATTTTATAGCTCCATTATAAAGCATAAGAGTTAATTCTTCTGGTGTTGCTGTATTTATAGAATTTTCTTTAATCTTTGCATATGGATTATTATACACTAAAATCACTCCTAATCTTAACTTTTTTCATCAATTAATAATCCTGCCATTTCCATTATTTTAGCTGATAAATCTAAACTTTCTTCAGAAGGTATTTCTTTGATAATCTCCCCTGTTTCAGAATCTTTAATTTTAACAGTTACCCTATTAGTTTTTTCGTGTATATCATAAGAAAATTCTTTATTAGCTAGTTTAAATTTATGGTTTACTTCTGTAATTGCTTTATCTAATAGTTCTTTATTTAGAGTATTTTTATTATCATTTTGTATAGTTTTATTTTCTTTATTAATTTTTGTAACTTCTCTATTTACATTGTTATTTTGTTTAACATTCACATTAGATATATCTGTTATATTTACATTTAATATATTAGAAACTTTATTATTAACATCCATTTTAATAACCTCCAACTATTTAGAGCTATCAAATAAACTACCACCTACTGTATTTTCATATGTACCCAAATAACTATTGTTAATTTTTGCCATAGATTTTACAGATTTTATATTATTTTTTAGTAAATTTAAAATAAACTCCATTATTTCTTTTTTTTCTTCATCTAATTTAAGAATATTATTAATAATTTTATCATTTTTGTTAATAATATTGATAACCTCCTTGTTATCAATATTATTAACATTTAGCTTTTTAATATTTTTTTCTATAATAGAAAGTTTATCATACATATTTTGTCTATTGCTTAAATAATATTCTATTCTTTCTATTTCATCTTCAGATTTTTTAAATGTTTTAGACTTTGTATAGTCATATATTTCAGTTAAAACTTGATGTTTTTCATTTAACAAAGATAAATAATCATCAATATTCATAAAATACCCCTATTTTTTATTGTCCAGTCATACCTAATATAGCAGCCATTTGGTTATTTTGTTGGTTCATAGCAGCTTCCATTTTTGCAAACATATCAAAATATTGCATCTCTTTATTATACAATCTTTCTCTTTCAGCTGCAAGCCTTTTTGTAATTTCTTCTAGTTCTTTTGTTAAATCATTATTAACAGCAGATGTTGTACCTTTTATACCTGCTTTTTTTCTTAAATAACCATTAGCACCAATAGCATTATCTATTTGTGTTTTTATGCTATCTGCTATACCATCTTCTGATTTAGTAAAAAGTTGTTTTACTTCATCACCACGCTCTTCAAGAGCCTTTCTAAGTTTATCTTCATTTATTTCAAGTTTTCCACCATCATTATAATCTTTAGAAGTACCAATGCCTATTTCATATAAAGAAATAGTTTTTCCACCAATATCTACAGATTTATAAATATTTTGTCTAAGACCTGTTAAAAATTTATTTAAGCCTTCATCTTTATATAAAAGACCTTCTTTAGCTTTTTCTTCCCATTTTTTAATTTCATCTTCGCTCATAGCCTTCTTTTCTTCGTCAGTAAGAGGCTCATAATATCCATATTTGCCAGATTTAGGCCTAGAAGTAGATACAGCATTATTAATTTCTTCAATTAATTTGTTGTAATCTTCAACAAATTCTTTTATCTTATCAACAGTATTATCAACATCATTTTTAGCTTCAAGAGTAACGCTACCTGTGCCATTAATAGTAAATTTAATACCATTCATATCAATATCATTAGAAGGTCTTGTAGTTTTTATACCATCTATTTCAAATTCAGCATCTTGCCCTGGTGTATACTTAGTATTAAGATCACATTTTTTATCAACAACATCTATTTTTGTAATATCTTTAAGAAAATCTCGAGTATCAGGGTCGTTTATTTGTATATTCCCATTAGCACCACTTTGAGTAGATTCAATAGTAAATCTATTTGTTACCTCATTAAAACTAAGTTTCACATCACCTTCGCTAGAATTAACTTTATTTATTAAACTTTGAATAGTATCATTTTTATTAACAGTTACTGGTTTACCACCAAAATTTAAAGTTACTTCACCATTAGTAAGTAAATTATCAAAAGTTTCTCCAAACACATTTGATAATTTAGAAGATAGGCTTACATTAGTAGTAGAATTTTTAACACCCATTATATCCATACTTCCTGTTGGGTTTAATTTTATACTATTTTGTTGTTGTGGTGTACCACTACCATCTGTAAATTTTGAAGAAAATGTAAGTTCACTATCTTTCGATTTATTTTTTATAACTAAATCATCACCTGAAGTAGATAAAGAAACATATTCATTTAAGTTTTTCTTATCTCCATTTATATCAGTTGCTTCAGATAATGCTTTTTGTATTTTAGCAAGTTTTTTATCTGCCGTATCATCGTCGGCATCAAAAGTAACTTTTGCAGTATATCCGTCTATAGTTAATTCAAAATCTTTAACATCTTTTGCTAAAGCACCTTGTTGTGTAGAAGATACACCATTTGTTCTTTCACTACCTTCAGATATTGTTAAAGAATGTCCAGCACCCGTTGGTTTGAAAGAAAGTTTACCGTCAGTACCTTTTTCAACTTTAATTTTAGCCTCACCATTTGTTGTACCAAATTCTGTTTTCAATTTTTCATTGAGAAAATCTTCTAAACTTTTATTTGCTAAATCTTGTGATGTAACAGTTATTTTCTTTTTTGCACCGTCTAAGCTTACTGTTAAGCTAATATCACCATATTTATCAATAGCTTTTTTAATATCATCTGCTGTTTTATCTGTTTTAACGTTGCTAACAACTTCACTACCTGTTATACTTTCTGTTTCTGCCTTTTGCGTAACATTAATATCGTACTTACCACTATTTGTTGTGCTATTAACAGTTATAACATTACTAGATGCTCCTGTTTTAGAATCTGTAATAGTTGTTGTATAATTGTCCCAAAAAGCATCATATCCTATGTTGTTAGATACGTTTGTTGTACCAAACCATTTGTTTTGAAAGTTTTGCATAGAAGTTATTAACTGTCTATATGCTTCTTGTTGCCAAGTAACTGATATTTTATCTTTTTCAAGTCTATTATATTTTAAACTTTCTGCTTTCATCATTTGGTCTATCATAGATTCTGTATCTATACCAGATA
>CALWSN010000031.1 GCA_944384215.1 uncultured Clostridia bacterium
CTGGCGTGACAGGCCAGCGCTCTAACCAACTGAGCTATTGGGCCTTAGCGTTAACTGCTAACGACAAAATATATTATAGTATATAACATAATAAATGTCAACACTTTTTTTAAAATTTTTTTAAAAATTTTTATTATTTATTTTTTCCTTAGAAATTAGCCATTTTTTAGGGTAATATTTTAAGTATAATTTTTTTAATTTGACAAATATTATTAAATTAGCTACTATTATCATATACATAAAAAGGAAGTGATTAATATGAAAAAAAATATTTTAAAGATTAGTATTGTTTTAATTTTAATATTGGTGCTATTTTTATTTTATTATATCTATCTACCAGTTATAAACATACATTCTTCAGATTTATGGATTTTTGTTATAAGTTTATTATTTTTAGGTGCTGGTGCATATAAAGTTATAAAGTTTAAAACAGCTAATCAAAAAATTATTAAAGCTACTGTTTTTTTAGGTGTAATACTTTTTGTAATTTATCTTATAGGTTATATACTTTCATCTCCTATTATAAATGCCAAAAAATATCAATCATTAATAAATATAGAAAACAGTGACTTTAATAAAGATATAAAAGAAATCTCTTTTGATGAAATACCTATTTTAGACAAAGAAACAGCAATAAATTTAGGTTCTAGAAAAATGGGTAGTATGGTTGATATGGTATCTCAGTTTGAAGTAAACAATCTTTATACACAAATAAACTATAAAGCTAAGCCAACAAGAGTTACACCTCTTGACTATGGTAATATATTTAAATGGCTTACAAACCGTAAAGAAGGCATACCTGCATATATGATGATAGATATGGCAACCCAAGAAACAGAGCTTGTAAAACTTGATGAAGGTATAAAATATTCTTTTTCTGAGCCTTTAAATAGAAATGTTAATCGTTACCTTAGGTTTAATTATCCTACTTATATGTTTGATAAAATAAGTTTTGAAATAGATGATAATGGCACTCCTTATTGGATATGCCCTGTTAAAACATATTCTATCGGGTTATTTGGAGGCCCTGTTATAAAAAAGGTTGTATTATTAAATGCTATAAATGGCGAGTTTACAGAATATAATATAGAAGATGTTCCTATGTGGGTAGATTCTGTTTATTCTGCCGAGCTTCTAATATCATATTATAATTATTATGGTATGTTAAAAAATGGCTATTTTAACAGTATATTAGGGCAAAAAGGTTGCTTAAAAACAACTGAAGGATATAACTATATAGCTTTAAATGATGATGTTTATGTATATACTGGTGTAACCTCTGTTACAGGAGATAGGTCTAATGTTGGTTTTGTACTTATGAACCAACGTACAGGTGAGGCTAAATATTATACTATATCTGGTGCACAAGAAACATCTGCTATGGCTTCTGCTGAAGGGCAAGTGCAACATTTAGGATATAAATCAACATTTCCTATTTTGCTTAATATATCAAACCAACCTACTTATTTTATGTCTTTAAAAGATGAGGCAGGGCTTGTAAAAAAATATGCTATGGTTAATGTAGAAAAATATCAAATAGTTGCTATTGGAGATAGTGTTTCTGAATGTGAAAGTAATTATATTGATTTACTTTCTAAAAGTAATATAGATATAAATAAAAATAATACAAAACAAAATATTAAAGGTAATATAACGTATATTAAAGAGCTTGTTATAGATGGCAACACATATATTTTTGTAAAAATTAATAATAACGAAAAATACTTTAGTATACCTGTTAAAAATAATTTAAATATATTAAGCTATAATTTAAATGATACTATTGATATAGAATATGAAGAAGAAGAAAATTATAATATAATTACAAAAATAAATTAATATGAGGTGATTTTTTGAAAAAAATAGTTTTAACTGGTGGTGGTACAGCTGGTCACGTTAATCCTAATATTGCACTTATTCCATTTTTAAAAGAAAAAGGATATAATATAAGCTATATAGGTAGCAAAGATGGTATAGAAAAAACATTAATACAACCTTTAGGTATAGACTATTATGAAATATCTACTGGTAAACTTAGACGCTATTTAGATTTTAAAAATATAACAGATAGTTTTAGAGTTATAAAAGGTGTGTCTGATGCAACATCTATTATAAGAAAAATCAAACCAAATCTTATATTTTCTAAGGGTGGTTTTGTTAGTGTCCCTGTTGTTATAGGTGGATATATTAATAAAGTTCCTGTTATAATACACGAGTCTGACATATCTCCAGGGCTTGCTAATAAGCTATCTATACCTTTTGCAAAAAAGGTTTGTGCAACATTTCCTGAGGCTTTACAAAATATACCTAAAAATAAAGCTATATTAACAGGTACACCTATTAGAAAAGAGCTTTTTAAAGGTTCTAAAGATGAAGGCTTTAAAATATGTAATTTTAAAACTAATAAACCTATTATATTAGTTATGGGTGGTTCTTTAGGCTCTGTAAAAATAAATACTGTTTTAAGAGAATGTTTAGATAATCTTTTAAAAGATTTTAATATAATACATTTATGTGGTAAAAATAATTTAGATAATAATATTAATAAAGAAGGCTATTATCAAATAGAATATGCAACAGATGAGCTAAAACATTTTTTAGCTATTAGCGATTTAGTAGTATCAAGAGCAGGTTCTAATGCCATATGCGAGCTATTGGCTCTTAAAAAGCCTAATCTTTTAATACCTCTTTCTAAAAATGCAAGCAGAGGAGACCAAATATTAAATGCTAATTCTTTTAAAAAGCAAGGCTTTAGCAATGTTTTATATGAAGAAGATTTATCTAAAGATAGCTTAATAGAAAATATTTATACTTTATCAAAACAACAAACAGTTTATATTAATAGTATGAATACATCTACATTAAATAATGCTATAAATAAAATTTTAGAACAAATAGATAATTTATGTAAAGCTTGATTTTTTTTACAAAACATATATAATATAAATAATATAAAAACTTTTAAGGAGACAGACAATGAATAAATTTTTAAATTTATTTTTAAAAGGTATATTTGTAGGTGTTGCAAATATTATACCTGGTGTTAGTGGTGGTACAATAGCCGTTGTACTTAGAATTTTTGACCAAATGATAGATGCTATAAACAACTTCTTTAAACAGCCAAAAAAACATATGAAGTTTTTAATTCCATTGTTTTTAGGTGCTATTGTTGGTATATTAATATTTAGTAAAATAATAGAAGTATGCCTTACAAAAGAATCTTTACCTACTAGTATGTTTTTTGTAGGTCTTGTTGTAGGTAGCATTCCTCTTATTTTTAAACACGCAAAATCAAGACCAGTTAAACCTATCTATTATTTAGCTAGTTTAATAAGCTTTGCTATTGTTGTTATTATGTCTTTTATGAAAGAGCCTACATCTGCATCTACTGATATTGTTATAACTATTCCTTGGCTTATAAAAATATTTGTATTTTGTATGATAGCTAGTGCTGCTATGGTTGTACCTGGTATAAGCGGCTCATTTGTTATGGTATTGCTTGGTATATACAATATTATTTTAACATCTATTAGTAAGCTTATACCTACTGTTATAAATGGTTTTAGCCTTATGTCTACAAATGGTTTTTTTGAAGGTGTAAAATACATAGTATCATCTAATGTTTTTATCACTCTTTTAGTTGGTGGAATAGGCATAGTTTTAGGTGTTATACTTATATCTAAGCTTATAGCATTTTTATTAGAAAAAGCCTTTTCTGTAACATATTTTTCTATCTTAGGTCTTATCTTTGGGTCTATATTTTCTATTTTTAAAGACCCTATGACTTATAGTAGTTATTTAGTTAAAACGCCAGAATATAGCATAAATCAATTAGATATTCCTATTTTTAGTATTGTTTTAGCTATTATAACTATTATTATAGGTTTTATTATTTCTTTTAAGCTAGGTGGAGAAGAATAATTGTATAAAAGGAATATAATTTATATTCCTTTTATACTTTACAATAGGAGAATTTGTTATGAGAAAAAAATTTATTATTTATAATATAATAATTATTATTTTGCAACTTACTTATATTTATTTATCTTTAAAAGTTTTTAACATTATTAAACAATATCTTAAAATATTAAATGATTTTTCTAATTCTAATGACCCTAATATGCTACAATCTTTTTTATTTTTAGCTGAGTCTTTATCTTTTAGTATGGATAATTCTAAAATTATTAATTGTTTCTTAATTATATCAATTATTTTATCACCTACTTTAATAATACTATGTATTATACAGTTAAAGAGATGTTTTTATTATTTTAAACAAGGCTTAAATAAAATTGATATTATAAAAATAATATTATTAATAATATTTTTATACATACCTTGTTTTATATTTAATATTAAGATACTAATTGTTATTTAAAAAAATATTAAACTGTTATTATTTTTCTTACTATACAATTAAATATAATAACGTAATTAATTATATAAAAAAATAAGTGAGAATAATCTCACTTATTTTTTTTAAAATATAATTTTTCCAATAATATAACCTAATTGATAACAACCTATAACCGATAAAGTTAAGTAAAAAAAGTTTTTCATTATATCTCCTCCCATATATTTAATCTTTGGTGTATTAATATTATATGAAAGGATATATTAATTAATGCTAAATTTTTGAATAAAAATAATTACATTTATTTACAATGTTATAAATACTTTTCTATTACTTTTGTAAGATTTGCAAAATCTTCTATTGTAAGACGTTCTCCTCTAATATTTACATCAAAACCTGCTTCTTCTAAAATTTTTGCTATTTGTTCTTTATCAAATTTAAAGTTTTCTGCATTAAATATACAGTTTAAAAGAGTTTTTCTTCTTTGAGAAAAAGCAACCTTTATAACATAGTAAAATAATTCTAAATTATCTACATCAACAGGTGGTTTATCAAGAGTTGTAAGCCTTATAACAGCAGAATCTACGTTAGGCCTTGGCATAAAGCAGTTTCTTGGTACATTAGCTACAAGGTAAGGCTCGCAAAAATATTGCACTATAACAGATAAAGAGCCATAATCTTTAGTGCCTGGCTTTGCCTCCATTCTATAAGCCACTTCTTTTTGTATCATAACAGTTATACTATCTATTGGTAGCCTATTTTCTAATATATTCATTATAATAGGTGTTGTAATATAATAAGGTAAATTTGCTACAACCTTTATATTAGCACCTTTATTTTCTTCTGCAATTTTTTTAATATCAACTTTTAATATATCTTCATTTATAATTTCAATATTATTAAAATTAGATAAAGTATCTTGTAAAATTGGTATAAGAGTTTTATCTATTTCAACTGCTATAACTTTTTTAGCATTTTTAGCAAGACAAGCAGTTAAAGTTCCTATACCAGGGCCTACTTCTATAACTATATCATCATTAGATATATTAGCAGATGAAACTATTTTATCTAAAACAAGCTGGTCTATTAAAAAATTTTGTCCAAAATTCTTTTTAAAAGCAAAATCATATTTATTTATAATTTCTTTAGTTTTAAAGGCTAATGTTTTATTATTTTCTGTATTATTAATGTTAATCTCTCCAAACTTTATTTAATTTTAGCCACCTCTATAAAGAAGTGGCTAATAATATATTATTTATTAAAATGTTATTTAGCTCTATAATATGTTTTTTTGCCATATTCTAGCTTAAATTTATCTCCCATATCTTCAAAATAGATGCTTTCTGTTTTAGTTTTGCCATCTGCACCAGTAACCTCTACGTTAGAAGCATCTACAAGGTTATAAGCTAAAGAAACTAAACCACCAGAACCTTCATATAAAAATTTACCTTCTGGAGTAACTTGAAAAATATCTCCTTCTTCACTTTCATATTCGCCTACAAGGTTTTCTTGCATAAGATTAAAAAGAGCAGTTTTTTCTTCTTCTGTCATACTATCAACAGGGCTTGGTGTTTCTTCTTTGCTACAACCAACTAAAGCAATAGATAAAATCATACATATAGCTAAAATTATTTTTTTCATTTTATTCTCTCCTAAATATTAAATTTTTTCTTTTATAAAATCTAAAGTAGCTTTTATAGCATCATCTATTTTAGATGGGTCTTTGCCCCCTGCTTGAGCCATATTAGGACGGCCACCACCGCCTCCACCACAAATAGTAGCAGCAGTTTTAACTATATCTCCAGCCTTAATATTGGCTTTAATAGCACTATCGCTACACATAGATATAAAGCTAACTTTACCATCATTATCACTAGCTAAAAGTATAGCATAGTCTGATAATTTTTCTTTTATTTTATCGCCCATATTTCTAAGAGTATCCATATCCATATTAGAAACTTTAGCAAGTAAAATATCTATACCATTTATAGTTTCTTTTTGGCTTAATATTTCATCTAAAAGACCAGATGATAATTTAGATTTTAAGCTTTCAATTTCTTTTAAAAGTTTTTTATTATCTTCTGTTATAGATAAAGATTTAGCTACAACATTTTTAGGGTTAGCTTTTAAATTTTCACAAATATTAAGTATTATATTTTCTCTTTCTTCATAAAAATCTAATGCTCCAAAGCCTGTTACTGCCTCTATACGTCTAACACCTGCAGCAACACCACTTTCGCTTACTATTTTAAAGCTACCTATTTGAGCAGAGTTTTTAAGATGAGTACCACCACAAAGCTCTATTGAATATCCACCTATATTTATAACTCTAACAATATCTCCATATTTTTCACCAAAAAGAGCAGTAGCCCCTTCTTTTTTAGCAGTTTCAATATCTGTTTCTTTAACACATACATCAAGCCCTTTTAAAATATGTGTATTAACAGCTTTTTCTATTTTAGATAAGTGTTCTTTTGTTAAAGCTTCAAAATGTGTAAAGTCAAAACGTAAACGGCTTTTAGATACTAAAGAACCTGCTTGTTCTATATGGTTACCTAAAATTTCTTTTAATACTTTGTGTAAAATATGAGTTGCTGTATGGTTTCTAGCAATAGATAATCTGTCATCTTCATCTATTTTTAAAGTAACATTATCATTTACTTTTATTGTACCTTTTTTAACAACACCGTGATGTAAAATTTTGTTACCACCAAAATTTGTAGTATTGTTTATTTCAATTAAAACATTGTCATTTTCAATAGTACCTTTATCACCAACTTGTCCACCCATTTCTGCATAAAAAGGTGTTTTATCTACAATTATTACTACATTATCATTTTCTTTAGCACTATCTACAATGTTATCATCACATACAATAGCTAAAACTTTGCTACCTTCAAGGTTATTGTTATCATAGCCTAAAAACTCACTTTTCATAGCAGGGTCTAACTTATGGAAGATTGTTTCTTCTGCTCCCATATAAGTGTCTTCTTCTCTAGCAGAACGAGCTTTATTTTTTTGATTTTCCATTTCTTTTAAGAAAGCATCTTCATCTATTGTCATATTTTCTTCCTCAAGTATTTCTTTCATTAAGTCAAAAGGAAAACCATAAGTATCATAAAGTTTAAAAGCATCTTCACCTTTTAATATACTGCTATTAGAAGCTTTAAGTTCATCTATTTTTTGTTTTAAAAGCTCCATACCAGTGTCTATTGTAGCATAAAATCTTTCTTCTTCTATTGTTAAAATTTTATATATATAATCTTTCTTTTCTTCTAGCTCAGGATAAGCATCTTTAGATGTTTCTATAACAATTTTACTTAAATCTGCTAAAAATAAATCATCTATACCTAAAATTTTACCGTGTCTAGCAGCTCTTCTTAAAAGACGTCTAAG
>CALWSN010000032.1 GCA_944384215.1 uncultured Clostridia bacterium
AAACATATCCCTTTTTAATATTTTTATTTAAAATATATTTAGGCAACTTTTTCACCTAAAACATAAACATTTACATTTCTTACACCATATTGCATAGCATCACTATAACTATCAAAAAATACATCTATTTTATTACCTTTTATAGCACTACCAGTATCTCCAGCAATGGCATATCCATAGCCTTCTATATAAAGCTTTGTACCAAAAGGTATAACTCTAGTATCTACTGCTACAACACCTTTTTGAGCTTTCATACCAGATGCTGTTATGCCATACCCTTTATCTCCTGGTCTTTTACCAGTAGATTCTGGCCCTGCTGTATAAGCAGTAGATTTCATATTTATTTTTTGGTCTATAACAAAGATACCTTTTTCAGTTTTTATAGTATTTTTTTTAGTACCTTTTTCTATAATTTCTGTTACTGGCTGTTTTGTAACTTTTTCTTCTATTGTTTCCTTAGATTGTAATTTATCATCTTTATATATTTCTTTTATTTTTATTTCTTTTATACCATTTTGCCCTTTAGTTTTTACATTAACTTTACCTTCTGGCAAATTAGGGTTTTCTATTGTTTTTGTTTGAAAAGGTATTTCTTCTTTTACAGTTTTTATTTCTTCTTTAAAAGAAGCCACTTTTATAGTCATACCATTAACAACATTAGATGCTGAGCTTTGACCTTCTTCAAGATAAACTTTATTACCTGTTTCATCACAAAATTCTTTTAATACAACACCTACTCTAGTATTGTTTGTAATAAATGATACTTCTTTTTTACCATCTATAACAAATTTAACTGTTTCAGCACGATTAATATTTATTATCATATCTCTATTTATTTGTTTATTAAGGTTTGTATCTACAATATCTTTTTCACCTATTTTAATGTTTTCTTTTTCAAAAAATTCAGAAACTTTCATATCCATAGTGTTATAAATATGCCATTTGCCATCTATAACAACTTTAACTTGATAAAGACCTTCTGCAAAAGCAGTAAATGTTCCACAAAAAGTAGATAACACTAAAACAAGGCTTATAAAAATATGAATTTTTTTAACTTTAGCTTTAGTAAGTTTAAAAAAATTGCCACATAAATTTTTCGACATTAATATTTCCTCCTATGCAGGTTTAAGATATATTTCTATAATATTGACATATATTAAAAATTTAAACCTGTTTATTAAGATTTATTAATAGAGATGTAATAGTCTGTGTAACACCTCAGGTAATATCTTAACATATTCGTAACATTTATGCAACAATTTTTTATAGTTTATTTTATACAAAAAAACTTTTTAGCTGTTTCTAATGTTATTTTTTCTACTTTTTCTTCTTCTATTTGTTTTATTTCGCTAATTTTTTTAACTATATATTTTAGATTTTGTGAATTATTTCTAGTTCCTCTAACTGGCACTGGAGATAAATATGGTGAGTCTGTTTCTATCAAAATAGCCTCTAAAGGTATATTTTCAACTACATTTAATAATTTATTAGCATTTTTAAATGTTAAAACTCCACCTATACCTATATAAAAACCCATTTTTATATATTCAAGAGCCATTTCTAAGCTACCAGAATATGCGTGCACTACCCCTTTTCTAACTTTGCTAGCTTTTATCATATCAAAAACTTCTTGGCTAGCTTCTCTTGAATGAATTATTACAGGCTTTGTAACATTTTCGCAAATTTTTAATTGTTTTGCAAAAACTTCTCTTTGAACGTCTCTAGGAGAAAAGTCATAATAAAAATCTAAACCTATTTCTCCTAAGGCTACAACTTTTTCGTGTTGTAGCCATTTTTCTAAAGTTTTATAATCTTCTTCTTTAACATTTATAGCTTCGTGAGGGTGCACCCCTACGCTAGCATATACAAAATCATATTTTTCTGCCATTTTTATGCTATCATAAGAAGATTTCATATCTGCCCCTACATTTACAACATAGCCTACATTGTGATTTTTTAAGCCTAATAACAATTCTTTTCTATCATCATCAAACTTTTTATCGTCATAATGTGCGTGTGTTTCAAAATACATTTATTTTACCTCCGCACCACTTTTAATAACATTATCGCTATCTTCAACAGTTATAAGCTTTAAGTTGTTATCATTATCGCTAGCAGCTAAAATCATACCTTCTGATATTTCTCCACAAAGTTTAGCAGGTTTTAAGTTAGTAAGAACTACAACTTTTTTGCCTACCATTTCTTCTGGTGTATAATAATTAGCTATACCAGACACTATTTGTAAAACTTTATCACCTATTTTTACTTTAGATTTTAAAAGCTTATTAGATTTTTTTATTTTTTCACATTCTAACACTTCACCTATTTTAAAATCCATTTTTAAAAAGTCTTCAAAACCTATTTGTTCTTTTTCTTCTGTTTTAGTTTCTCCCTTATTATTAGCATTAGCTTTAGCCTTTGTAGCCTCTATCATAGCATCTAATTCTTCAAGCTCTTTTTCTATATCAATTCTTGGGAAAATAACATTACCTTTTGTAATAGATAAATCTTTTGCTAATAAACCAAATGTTTTAGCACTATCCCAGCTTAATAAATTATCGTCTTTTATAGATAATTGTTCAAAAATAGCTTTAGATGTGTTAGGCATAGCTGGTGTAATAAGTATACCTATTATTCTTAAAGCCTCTGCTAAAGTATACATAACATTTGCAAGTTTATTTTTATTAGCCTCATCTTTAGCCAATACCCAAGGTGTAGTTTCATCTATATATTTGTTAACTCTTCTTACTAAGTTCCATATTTCTGTTAATGCACTACTAAATTGCATTTTATCCATATATTGTTCAACTTTTATAATAGTATCATTAGAAAATTCTTTTATATTTTTTTCGCTTTCGTCATTACTATCTGTAAAAGTTGGTAAAGTGCCACCAAAATATTTATCTATCATACCAACTGTACGAGATAATAAGTTACCTAAATCGTTAGCTAAGTCAAAGTTTATTCTTTCTATAAGAGATTTGTTTGTAAAGTTACCATCTTGCCCAAAAGCAACTTCTCTAAGTAAAAAATATCTAATAGCATCTACACCATATCTATCTACTAAAACTTTAGGGTCTACTACATTGCCTTTAGATTTACTCATTTTGCCACCATCTATAAGTAACCAACCGTGACCAAATATTTGTTTAGGTAGCTCTAAATCTAATGCCATAAGCATAGCAGGCCAAATTATAGTGTGAAATCTTACTATTTCTTTACCTACAACGTGTATATCAGCAGGCCAATATTTTTTAAAGTCGCTATCATCATCAGAGCCATATCCAAGAGCAGATATATAGTTTGATAAAGCATCTATCCAAACATAAACAACGTGCTCTTTATCAAATTCTACTGGTATGCCCCATTTAAAAGAAGTTCTAGATACACATAAGTCTTCAAGCCCTGGGCGTAAAAAATTGTTTAACATCTCATTTTTTCTAGATGCCGGGCTTATAAAATCTTCATTTTCTTCTATATGTTTAATAAGTCTGTCTTGATATTTGCTAAGTTTAAAGAAATAGCTTTCTTCTTTTACATTGTGTACATCTCTTCCACAATCTGGACATTTGCCATCTTTTAATTGACTTTCTGTAAAAAATGTTTCACAAGGTGTACAATATAACCCCTCATAATGCCCTTTATATATATCACCTTTATCATATAAAGCTTTAAATATTTTTTGTACTGTTTTTATATGTTTTTCATCTGTTGTTCTAATATAATAGTCATAGTCTATATTTAAAAGTTTCCATAAATCTTTTATATGGTTTGTTATATGGTCTACATATTCTTTAGGTGATATGCCTTTTTGTTTTGCACTATCTTCTATTTTTTGTCCGTGTTCATCAGAACCTGTTAAAAACTTTACATCATAGCCACGCATTTTTTTATATCTAGCCATTGCGTCTGTTGCAATAGTAGTGTAAGAATGGCCTATGTGTAAATAATTATTTGTATAATAAATAGGTGTTGTTATATAAAATTTTTCTTTGCTCATATTTAGTCCTCCGTTATATGTTATATGTTGTATTTATTTTAATTTTGCAGTTTGTGCCATAGTAGTCATAGCTTTTAAAACATCTTCTTTTTCGCTATCATCATAATATGTTCCTGTTATGTTAGTAAGCTTACCTTCAAAAGAAACGCTCATCTGTATTTGCTTCACTTCTGGCTGGTTTAAAAGAGCCTCTCTACCTCCTGCCTGATTGATAGACTGCTCTGTAAATATACCTTGTTGTAGCCCATAGTCTATGTCTTTTTCTTCTAATTTTGTGCTCATTTCAATATAACCTATTTCTATATCATTTATTTTTCTAAGCTCAGCTACATTAACTTTTGTGCCAGGAGAAGACTTTTCTAGCTTAGAAGGCATTAAAGCTACATAGTCTTCTAATGTTATATCCGTAGATTGAGAAGTAGCTCCTACATTAATATTTGTACCTTCTGATGCATTTTCACCTTTATAATATAAAACAACTTTTATTATTTCTGGTGTAGGGCTTTGTCCTTGCTCCCAATCATCACTAGGATAATCAAATGTTAATGTATTATTTGTAACATTTGAAATATTAAAATCTATATTTATAGCATTCATAGGTATAGCTTCTATTTTAGCCTTACAACCTACTAAAGAAAATATCAAGCATATTAAAAATAACATACTTGTTAACTTTTTTATCATATTACTACCTCCTATAATTATTTATTTTATAGTATTATAAATTATATTGTATGTCAATATATAACAAATATAATTTATATACTTTATACATATTTTACATTGTAGGCTTAATAATTTAATGTTATACTAAAATTTAGAGGTGGTATATATGAAAATATGCAAAAATTGTAACGAACCAAATGAAGATAATGCTGTTATATGTAAAAATTGCTTAAATAAAATATTCATAACCTATGAAGAAGAAAAAATTAATTCTATAAATAAAATGGAAAAAATAGATAAAAAAAGAAAAATAAATAAAATATTATTTTGGAGTATTTATTCTTTTATTTTTATAATATCAATATTTGTAAGTTGTAAAAATAAATCTCTAGATTTTAGCTTAAGTATATATTATTTATCACTTTTTTCTTTTAGTGTTTTAGCCATTGGCTTTACAGAGTTCTTATGTAAGCTAAAATATATTTTTGTTATAGATAATGATTATATATCTATATCCGAAGCATATTTATACTTTATGAAATTTTGTGGTATAGTATGTTACATTGCTTTAATATATAGCTTATTATCATAAATAAAAGTAAAATAAAAAGGTAACTTTAGTTACCTTTTTATTTTACTTTTGCTGTTTGAACAATAGTTTTCATAGCTTTTAAAAATTCTTCTCTATCTTTGTCATCATAATATGTACCTACTATATTTAAAAATTTATCTTCATCAACTATAATTCCCATTTGTATTTGTTTTGCTTCTGGAATTGCTAATAATGCTTCTCTACCACCTAATAGTTCAATATCTTCTTCTGTTATTTTTCCTGATTCTATCATGATATCTATAGTATTATCTGTCATTTTAGTATTAACTTCTAAATACCCTACTTCTATGTCTCCTAGCTTTCTAACTTCTGCTACTTTAACTTGCATATCACCTGTAAACATTTCTTCTAATTCTTCTGGAGCATTGTTTATATAGTCTTGTAACTTAGCTCTTTTACTAACTTTTTTTTGGTTCTGCGATACTAATACTTTGTTCTACTTCAGGATTTTTATTTTCAGAATTATAATATAAAATAACATACCCAAAAAGTGACGTTTCTTCCCATTTATCACTAGGGTAATCAAATGCTATTTCACCATTATAGCTACTTTCTACACTAAAATCAATGTTAACTGGCTCCATAGCTACAATATTTGCATTTTCTTTTTTTGTACTACAACCTACTAAAGAAACTATTAAAAATACTCCCACTAAGATATTTAATAATTTTTTTATCACTTCTAAATCCTCCTATAAATTTATATTATATGGCATTATAATATATTTTACATTTTGTGTCAATCTATAATCCTAATAATAGTTTTTTATTATTTATTTTAATATATATTATTAGCCTAGACAAAATGTCTAGGCTATTTTTTAATACCTTTCATTAATAGTCATATATTGAATAGTATTTATTCTGCTTAATTTTTTAAGAGCCATTTTATAAAATAATCTTGTATCTTGCGGTGGAAACTCTTCTATTATTTTACATAATTTATCGTAACTTTTAATTTCTTCTT
>CALWSN010000033.1 GCA_944384215.1 uncultured Clostridia bacterium
GGAGCAATAATACTAACACTTGCTAACATTATTACCCGTATTTTAGGGTTTATATATCGCATATATATGTCCAATTTAATAGGGGCAGAAGGTATGGGGCTTTATCAACTTATAATGCCTATATATATGTTAGCTTGGAGTATATCTTCTTCAGGTTTTTCTACAACAATATCAAAATTGGTAGCAGAAGAAAATTCAAAAAAAGAATATGGAAATATTAAAAGAATTATACATATTTGTATGTTTTTATCTGCCTTAATAGCGTGTTTAATAAGCTTATTAGTATTTTTCTTTTCTGGATATATAGCTAACAATATATTTAAAAATGAAAACACCTTATTATCTTTACATATTATGTGTATAGCTTTTCCATTTATGGCATTAAGTTCTTGTATAAGAGGTTATTTTTTAGGTATGCAAGATGCAGTAGTACCTGCTATAAGCCAAGTTTTAGAACAAGTTTCTAGAATGATAGTAATATATCTTTTATCATCTATATTTATACCTATGGGATTATCATATGCCTGTGCACTTGGAGTTATAGGAATGTGTGTAGGTGAAATATTTGCATTTTTATATGTATTGATGATATATAATAATAAAAATAATAGCAACAAAAAGGCTAAAATAACTATAATAAAATATAGTACTATAATATTATCTATGGCAATACCTTTAACCGCTAATAGAGTATTAGGTTCATTTTTAAGTACAATAGAAAATATACTAATACCTCAAAAACTAATGGAATATGGATATAATAGTACACAAGCTATGAGTTTATATGGTCAGCTTAGTGGTATGTCAATGCCTTTAGTTATGTTCCCATCATCACTTTTAACAGCACTTGCTATATCTATAGTACCTGCTATATCAGAAGCAATGGCAAAAAATAATTTAGTTTTAATAAAAACAATAATATCAAAAACATTTACTATAACATCTTTTATCGGTATAGGAACTTTAGGTGTTTTTGTATTTTTTTCAGATGAGCTTGGGATAACTATATATTCACAAAAAGACATAGGTTGGCAACTTTTATATATAGGATTTTTATGCCCTTTAATCTATTATCATGTTATATTTTCTGGTATATTAAATGGTTTAGGCGAACAACTTTTAATATTTAAAAATAGTATTATATCATCAATAATAAATATTAGTTTTATATATTTTTTTATACCTAAATATGATTTATATGCATTTATTTTAGGTTGGTTTTTAAGTTTAGTAATTATAAACTTAATATCTATTTTAAAGCTTAAATATAAAACAAAATTTAATATTAATACTATAAATGACATATTAAAACCATTACTTTGTATAATATCTAGTGGTATAATATCTAAATATTGCTACAATTTAATAATAAATAGCTATAATAGTATTTTATGCTTAATAATATCATTAGCTATTTTATGTATGTTATACTTTATACTTTTAATTTTAGTAGGTTCATTAAATAAAAATGATTTAAAGATATTTTAAAATAAGGTAATAGATTACTATTTATTTTTTGTATAAGTATTTTTATATTTGGTAAGCCTATCTTTATAGATTTATTAGACTAAACTATAAGGAAGGTTATATATATGAAAAAATTAAACAAAAAGAAATTATTTATTTTTTTCTTAGTAATAATTAATTTAATATTTTTATTGCCTATAATATTAAATTTTATATTTTTACCTACCAAAATAAATCTTCTAGTAGGTAATACACATAAAATAGATTTTAATATACCTGCTGTTGCAACTGTTGTTTCTAATGATGACAGTATATTAAGTGTTAATGATAAACCTTTACAAGAAAAAGAAAATATAAATTTAAATGAAACTATTTATTTAAAATCTGAGCAAGAAGGTTTAATTGATATGAAAGTTTCATTAATGGGTATACCCATTAAAAATGTTACTGTGTCAGTTTTACCTAATACAAAGTTAATACCTTGTGGAGATTCTGTTGGTGTAAGAATAGACACTGAAGGTGTTATGGTTTTAGGTATTGGAACAGTAATAGGGGAAGACGGCAAAGAATATGAACCTTCAAAAAATATATTAAAGCCTGGTGATATGATATTAAAAGTTAATAATACAGATATAGATAGTAAAGAAACATTAATAAATTGTATAGAAAATAATGATAATCTAAATATACAAATAAAAAGAGATAATATAATACAAAATGTAAATATAAATTGTATAAAAGGTGAAAATGGAAAGAATAAAATAGGTGTTTGGGTTAGAGATAGTACTCAAGGTATAGGCACTTTAACTTATATAAATCCTGATACAAAATATTTTGGTTCTTTAGGTCACGGAATAGTTGATGTAGACACTAAAGAAATAATGGATGTAAAAGATGGTAAAATAATGAAATCTGAAATAATAGATATAAAAAAAGGTGAAAAAGGCTCTCCTGGAGAATTAGTTGGTAATATTAATAAAACTGAAAATATAGGAGAAATAACTAATAATACTAATGTTGGTATATATGGTAAAATAACTGATGATAAATTTATAGAAAATAAAGAAGCTATACCTATTGGTTTTAAAGATAGTGTTCAAATTGGTAAAGCTTCTATTCTTTGTAATATAGATGGTAATAATGTTGAAGAATATGATATAGAAATAGAAAGTATAAATAAATATAATATTGACAATTCTAAATCTATGGTAATAAAAATTACAGATGAAAGATTACTAGAAAAAACTAATGGTATTGTTCAAGGTATGAGTGGTAGCCCTATAATACAAAATGGTAAAATAATAGGTGCTGTAACTCATGTTTTTGTAAATGAACCTTCAAAAGGCTATGGAATATTTATTGAAAATATGTTAGAGGCTGAAAAAACTCAGTAAATTAAAGATTTTTAGCCTCTAACTATAAAATTTTGCTACATTTTTTGCTACAATACAAATTTATATAATTCATATAAATTATAAATATTAAAAATTAATTAATGTTATACACTTTTAAAAATAAAATCAAGATGCTTAATGGCATCTTTTTTATTTTGTTCATCTAAATGAACATATATATTACTTGTTATACTTGTATCGGCGTGTCCCAATTGTTCAGAAATAGTTTTTATATTAACGCCTTTTTCATAAAGTTTGCTTCCACTTGTATGTCTAAAAATATGAAAGCCACTAGCATCTATATTACAATTTTTAAAAAGTGTTTTTAAGTTAAAATCTAATGTTCTAGAGTTTATATATTCAAAGTTTGTATTAGTAAAAATAATGTCATCTGATGTATATTTTCTACCAAATTTTAAATATTTTTCTTTTTGTAATGAAATATAAGTTTTTATATCTTTAGATATATTGGGATTAAAGTATACTATTCTATTACTTGTCTTAGATTTTGGAGCAGTTACAATTATTTGTTTTTTATAATTGTTTTCATCTTCAAATACTTTACAACAGGATAATGTTTTATTTACTTTTATATAACAATCTTCAAAATTAAAATCGTTTTCTGTAAGTGCTAATATTTCATTTATTCTCATACCTGTTGATAAAGCTATTTTTATAATTACTAATAATTTTAAATCTTTACAATTTTCAAAAATACGTTTTATTTCTTCATCTGTAAGATATTTATGTACTTTTATGCTATTATCTTTAGGTAATTTAATTGAGTTACAGTAATTTTTTAAAATATAATCTTCATCTACAGCATAATTTAAAACTGAGCTTATAAAATTTTTAAATGTTCTTATTGTAGATAATTTTAAATCTTTTTTTATTAGCATATTAAAATATTTTTGTAAGTGCTCTTTTCTTAAATCTATAAGTTTTATACTAGAAATTATACTGTCTTTTATATGGTTTCTATAAATTATCTCATATGATGTAAAAGTTTTATTTTTAACAGAGCAACTAGGTAATAATATTTCAAATAAATAATAATGTACAAATTGTGAAAAAGTCATATTATTTATATTTAAATTTAATATATCGGTATTTAAAAATTTCTCTAATTTATTAAAGTATTTTTCTTTTACTTCTTCTTTAGATTTACCAGTAACATTAATTTTAAAATCTTTATTTATTCTTTTTTGTATACGATAGTAGGTATACCCTTGACTTTTAGTTTCTTTTATGTTAAAGTTAAGATAATTTAAATCAATATTAGATATATTTAGTTTAATCATATTATCAAATCCTTTCTTATGTGGGGAGGTTTGATGTATAAATAAAGTGTTTAGCTCCTTTGTAGGAGCTTATTTTATTATATAGATATTTTAATATTTTGTAAATAAAAAGATTTAATATTCTATATTAGAAGTTAAAATAAGACACATTATGTAATACATTATTAATCACTAAAATAATAATTACAAGGAGTGATTAATAGTGTACAATAGTAAAAAATATGTGGATATTATATTTGCTATTAATTTGCTTATAGCAATTTATATATTAAATAAAATACATATAAATAAATTTAAAGATATACCAATAATATTTCATATGCCTTTAAATTTTAAACCCG
>CALWSN010000034.1 GCA_944384215.1 uncultured Clostridia bacterium
ATTCTATAAGCTTTACATATGCATATATAGATGTACTAACTATACATAATACAACTATTACAGAAAACGTCATATTAATGCATGATGATTTCTCTTCAAAAACAATTAAAATATTAAATAATATACATAATGTACATATTAAAATAATATATAAATTTAATGCTATTTTTTTATTCTTAAAATAATTTATAAACTTTATTAAAATATATATTAAAAATAAAATTATTTGGTCTACTATTATAATATATATACTTGTGTGTGTATTTTTTTCAAAAGTACTCTCTATATTTGTATTATAAAACTTATATAATAAAATTTCTGGCAGCGATATAATACAACTTATAAAAATTGTTGTAGAATATTTTAGTATTATACTAATATTATAATTATACATAATCAAAAATATGCCTAATACATTAAAAGCCAATGTAAGAAATGGTATATTTATGAATATATAATTTAAAGTATTTAATATGTATAGTAATATAAAAGATATTATTTCTATTTTTCTATTTTTAGCATTTTTATTTATAAATAAATGTATCAACTTATATATAATAATAAATTCAAAAATATTTAATATAGAATAAACTAAATTATACATTTATTTCAACCTTTCATATATAATTTTAAAATTTTATCTTTATTTGACCTACTAATAGGTATTCTTATGCTATCTTTTATAAATAGTTCTGTATTTGTAATTTTAGTAATATATTTTTTATTTACTAAAAAAGAATTATGTGTTTGTATAAAATTAAATTTTTCTAATTCTTCATTAATATTTTTTAAATTACCATAAAACATATCTTCATCTTTTTCTGTAACTATTTTTATTTTTCTACCTATACTTTCAAAAAATAAAATACTATTTATATCTTTAAGCAATATATTATTTTTTATTTTATACTTAAAATAATTACTTGTTTGCTCTACTATTTTTATAAATCTATCTAAGACATCATACAAATTTTGGTCATTTATAGGTTTTACTAAAAAATCTATTGGTCTTGACTTAAATAAGTCTAAAGCATATTCTTTATGAGCTGATATAAATATAATATTTATATTGTTATAATTAAATTTCTCTCTTATATCTCTTGCTATATCAATCCCACTTTTTTCATCTATCTCTATGTCTAAAAATAATAAATTTATTTTTTCTAAGTTATTATAATTAAGAAAGTCTTCACTAGAATTAAATATTTTTATATCTATATCTTTACATATTCCTTGAAAATAACTTTCTATTTTATTTACTAAAAAATGACAAATTAACTCACTGTCATCACATATAGCTATATTTAACATAAATACCTCCTCATAATATTATAGATATATTATATCAAATTTATTATATTGTTACAATATTTTCATTTTAATCAAAATACACTAAATAATAATCTTATTTTTTATTTTTTTATTATATTTATAAATATATCTACAAAATATACAAAAAAATTATATAATTTTTGTATAAAAATATATTTATCTTTTTATACAATTATGGTATAATTAATAATAAATAACTTTAGGAGGGATTTATTATGAATAAAAAAATAATTGTAACAATTTGTAGAGAATTTTGTAGTGGTGGTAAAGAAGTTGGAACTAAACTAGCTAGTAAATTAGGGTGCGAATGTTATGATAAAAAGCTTATATCATTAGCTGCAAAAGAAAGTGGATTTACTGAAACATTATTTGAAGATGTAGATGAAAAACCAAGTAATAGCTTTTTATACTCAATAGCTATGGGAACACCATCTACAACTGGTGTATTTTTTCAAAACAACGATTTTTTAACTAATGATAAACTTTTTGGTATACAATCAGATGTTATAAGACGTATTGCTAGTGAAAAATCTGCTGTTATTGTAGGTAGATGCTCAGATTATATACTTAGAGATGAAGAAAATTTAGTAAGAGTTTACCTTAGAGCAGATACTGACTTTAGAATTAAACGTCTTTTAGAAACAAATAAAGATGTTGACCTAAAGCATGCAGAAAGCTTACTTCATAAAACAGACAAAAAAAGAGGCCATTATTATAGCTACTATACTGGTAGAGATTGGGACAATGTATCAAATTATGATTTAGTTATAAATACTAGTAAATTAGGTATAGATAATACTGTAAATCTAATTTTAGACTATATAAATAATATGAAATAAAAAACACCCTTAAGGGTGTTTTTTATTTCATATTATTTTTAATTTTACGTCTATCATATATTCTAGATGCGAATAATTTTATAGTTGCAAATACTGGCACTGCAAATATCATACCCCATAAACCAAATAAATTACCAGCAATAGATAATGCTATAATAACAATAACAGGGCTAAGCTCTACACTTTCACCTACAACTTTAGGTTGTATAAATATTGTATCTATTTGCTGTAAAGCTAACATACCAATAGAAGCGTATAAAGCTTGCATAGGCTCACCACTTATAAGTGCAACACATATTGCTAATATAAAACCTACTAATGCACCAAAATATGGTATTACATTAGAAAAAGCAGATATTATACCAATAATAACAGCAAATTTTAAACCGATTAACGATAATACAATGCTTATAAGTATTGCCATAATAGAAGCATCTAAAAGCATACCTCTTATATATCCAGAAAATACAGCGTGTATATCACCTAACCCATCTTTTAATCTGTTATAAAATTTTTTAGGTAAAAATACAATACATACATTTTCTAATTTAGTTTTTATAACCTTTTTATCCTTTAAAAAATAAAAACTAACTACAATACTAATAAGAACATTAATAATACCATTACCTACTGCCGTTGTAATTGATATAATATTATTGCCTATGTCATAGACAAATGATGTAAAAGTTTTTGTTATTTTATTTAGATGTGGAGATATATACTCTTCAAAAGTTTCATTACTAATTAACTCACCATCTATTTTATTATAAAATCTTGTTAAATCTTGTTGAAAACCATATATAGAATTTTTTATTGAATTAGTAATATTTTCTAAAAAGCTTCCAGCACCACTATTACTTATACTATTTACTAAAACAGTGCTAATAATTACTATAATTAATAGTATAACTAAGTATGTTAATATAGTTCCTTCTAGCCTGCCTTTTTCTTTAATTTTAATATTTTTATTATTTTTCTTTTTTAAATTTATATTATTTTTAATATTATTAAATTTTTCTTTTAAATATTTTTCATATATATTTTCATATTTATTTTGAAAAAAATCTACAACAGGGTCTAATAAATATGCAAAAACAAATGCTATAACAACAACTATAATAGTGGATAAAAACCAACTTATACCACTTTGTATATTGTTAATTATTGTGGATAAGTTTTTTAAAACATAGGCTAAAAAATCTATCCCATATTTTAAAGCATATATCATAACTAATGTTATAACCACATGAAAAGATATTATTAAATATTTTTTATTCCAAGGTAATTTCATTTATTATATCTCCTATTTTAGTGTTTTTAAAAGATTTAATAAAAATTTCCAAGTTCTATCAATAGAAGATATGCTAGCTCTTTCATCTGGAGTGTGTATATCATATAAATTAGGTCCAAAAGAAATTAAATCTAAATTAGGCATTTTTTCAGAAAAAAGACCACATTCAAGACCTGCGTGTATAATTTGTATTTCAGGCTCTTTATCATACATTTCTTTATATACATTTACACATTGTTCTCTAATTAAAGATTTTTCATTATATTCCCAAGCTGGATAAGAACCTCTAAATTCTATATTACCACCTATACTATTTATATAATTTTCTACTTGTTGCATTATAAACTCTTTTTTAGATGAAACAGCACTTCTTATAGATGAAACAATTTCTATACCACAATCATTAGTTTTAACTACACCTAAATTTATAGAGCTTTCTACAAGACCTTCTATATCTGTGCTCATAGTTTGAACACCGTTAGGTAATATCATTAAACTTGTAATTATTTTATTAAAATCTTCTTTTGTAAAACATTTTTCTTGATTATCAATCTTTTCTAATTTTAATAATAAATTAGGGTCTGTATTTTTATATTCACTTTTAAAAATATTTTCTATATTTTTTATTTTTTCTTGTAATAAGCTTAATTTACTATCATCAATAGAAATAATTGCTTCGGCTTCTCTAGGTATAGCATTATCTTTAGCTCCACCTTCTATTTTATTTAAAGAAAAATCTATATCTTTATATAGTATATTTAACATTCTTGCTAAAAGCTTGTTAGAGTTAGCTCTGCCTTTGTTAACATCTATACCAGAATGCCCTCCCATTAAACCATATACACCAACGCAATAAGAAGACTTATTATTTTTTTCAAAACTTACGGGTATTTCAATATCACATTTAACACCACCAGCACAACCAACAGTAAATATACCTTCTTCATCAGAATCTATATTTAAAAATATACTAGCTTTTAAATCACTAACATCTAGTGCTGTTACACCCTCCATACCAGATTCTTCACAAGCTGTAAATATAGCTTCTATTGGTGGGTGTGGTATATTGTTTGAGTCTAATAAAGCTAACGCCATAGCAACAGCTATACCATTATCAGAACCTAAAGTAGTTCTATCTGCTTTTATAAGGTCTCCATCATATATTAGTTTAATAGGGTCTTTTAAAAAATCGTGCTCTACATCTTTATTTTTTTCACATACCATATCTGTATGCCCTTGTATAGCAACAATTTTACTATTTTCATACCCTACTGTACCTTGTTTTTTTATAATAACATTATAAGTATCATCTACTCTAACTTCTAAATTTCTTTCTTTAGCAAAATCTACTAAATATTCACTAATAGCTTTTTCGTGAAAGCTAGGTCTAGGTATTTTGCTTATTTCTTCAAAGAAATGAAAAACTTTAGCACTTTCTAAATTAGATATTTGAGTCATAATTATACCTCCATTATATATTAATTTTTAAAACTATGAATAGGTGCAGGTATTCTTCCTCCACGTTTAATAAAATCAGAACAATTAGCCTTGTTTACTGGCATTATTGGTGCTTGTCCTAAAAGTCCACCAAAAGACACCATTTCTCCAACACTTTTGCCTATAACAGGTATTATTCTAACAGCAGTTGTCTTATTATTTACCATACCAATAGCCATTTCATCTGCTATTATGGCAGATATAGTATGTTCATCAGTATCACCTGGTATAGCAACCATATCTAAACCAACAGAGCATACACAAGTCATAGCTTCTAGTTTATCTAATGTTAAAAACCCTTTTTGTGCTGCCTCTATCATTGCGTGGTCTTCACTAACTGGTATAAATGCACCACTAAGCCCACCAACATAAGATGACGCCATAACACCACCCTTTTTAACATTATCATTTAATATAGCAAGAGCTGCTGTTGTACCGTGAGCACCGGCATATTCTAAGCCCATTTCATTAAATATTTCTGCTATACTATCACCAACGGCTGGTGTTGGTGCAAGAGATAAATCTATTATACCAAAAGGTACATTAAGCCTTTTAGATGCTTCTGATGCAACTAATTGACCTGCTCTTGTTATTTTAAAAGCAGTTTTTTTAACAGTTTCACAAAGTATTTCAAAATCTTTGCCTTTTACCTCTTCTAAAGCTTTTTTTACTACTCCAGGTCCACTAACACCTACATTTATAACTACATCTCTTTCAGAAACACCGTGAAAAGCACCTGCCATAAAAGGATTATCTCCAACAGCATTACAAAACACGACAAATTTAGCACAAGCCATAGAGCTATTATCTTTAGTAAGATAAGCCATTTCTTTAATTATCTCACCCATTTTTTTAACGGCATTCATATTTATACCATATCTAGATGAACCAACACAAACAGATGAACATACTCTTTCTGTACTTGCTAAAGCCTCTGGTATGCTTCTAACAAGATGTATATCAGCATTAGTGCTGCCTTTTTCTATAAGTGCTGAATAACCACCTATAAAATTTACCCCTACTTCTTTAGCAGCTTTATCTAATGTTTTTGCTATTTCTACAAAATCTTTTTGTTTGTGGTCTGCACCTATAAGGCCTATTGGTGTAACAGATATTCTCTTATTTACAATAGGTATACCATATTCTTTAGATATATCATCACCAACTGATACTAAATTTTTTGCATTTTTTGTTATTTTATCATAAACTTTATCTTTTAATTTATTTATATCAGAATCTATACAATCTAAAAGACTAATACCCATAGTTATAGTTCTAACATCTAGGTTAGACTCTTCTATCATTTTATTGGTTTCTTGTATCTCATAATTTGTTAACATTAGTTTTCCTCCAAATTATTAAATTCTATGCATACTATCAAATATATCTGCTCTTTGTAATTTTATTTCTACACCAATATTTTTACCTACTTTTTCTATGCCTTCTATAACTTGGCTAAATTTATCATCTACATTAGATATATCTACAATCATTGTCATATTAAAATATCCTCCTACAATATGTTGAGATATTTCTAAAATATTAATTTCATTCTTAGCTAAAAACCCACATACTTCTGCTATAATACCTATATTATCTTTGCCTATAACACTAATTATACCTTTCATATTTTTACCTCCAAAATAACAAATACTTGATAAAATTAATTATTCATTTTATCACAAATTAACAATGTTTTCAATATTGTTAATTATGTGCTTAATCGTTAGATTTTATAATTAATAAATATCCATTTTTTATAGAAACACTAGCCTTACTATTTTTCATTACATTGCTAACACCTAAAGATTTACCTATATACATAGTAGCATTTTTTAAAGCATAATCTAACCCTGTTGTGTTTATACCTTCAACAGATGTTGTAATAGGAATTAATGATACTAAGTCTCCTTTTTCTCCTTCTATATCTATATGATTAGATGTTATATTTATTTCATTATTATTATCTACAATAGTCGCTTTAACATTAGCATCTTCTGCCTTTATTAAAAGGTTAATATTAGTAAGTGTATGGTCAAGCCTTGTACCAGTAGCCCCTAAAATTATTATTTCAGTAACTCCTAAAGATATAGCAAAATCTATACAAAGCTCCATATCTGTTTCATCTTTTTTAGTTTGAAATTTTTTAAAAACTACGTTTTTAGTTTCAAAAAATTGTATTATTTGTGGTATAGAAGAATCTAAATCTCCTATTATATAATGTGGTATAATTCCTTCTTCAAATAAATATTTGCTGCCACCATCACAACATATAATAATATCGTTTGGTTTTAAATTTTTTTGTATTATATCATTAGAAATACTACCACTTGCTACAATCAAAGCTCTCATAATATCACCTAAAATTTTTCAAATAATTCATTATATTGTTTAATAATGCTAGCCTTGTCCTCTTTTTCAAATATATCAGAACCAACAACTATAACATTAGCCCCAGCCTGTAAAACTTTGTCTACATTGTCTATTTTTATGCCACCATCTACCTCTAGCTCACAGTTTAAGTTATTTTCATCTATATATTTTCTTAAAGCAGATATTTTATCAAGGCTATTTTCCATAAATTTTTGTCCGCCAAAGCCAGGCTCAACACTCATAACAAGCACTAAATCTAGATACTTAATATAAGGTAATATTTTTTCATAGCTTGTATTTGGCTTTATTGTCATACCAACCTTTTTATTTGCCTCTTTTATCTTTTTTATTATTTCCATATGTTTGTCAGTAGCTTCAAAATGAAAATTTATAATATCACATCCTAAAGCTATAAACTCGTCTATATATCTTTCTGGCTTTTCAATCATAAAATGAGAATCTAATACCATATTGGTAGTTTTTCTTATGCTTTTTATAACGGGCATACCAATAGATATATTAGGTACAAACATACCATCCATAACATCTATATGCACATATTGTATACCTTCATTTTCTAATATTTTTAGCTCTTCTTCTAATCTTACAAAATTTGCCGATAATATTGATGGTGATAATTTAATCATATTTTTAGCTCCTTTCTGATACTTCATTTAATAATTTTATATATCTATCATATCTTTCTTCAGATATATTTTTACCAATTTGTTCTTTTATAGCACAGCTAGGCTCGTGTATATGTTTACAGTCATAAAATTTGCAGTTGCCCAAAAACTCTTTAAAATCTCTAAAATATTTATCTAAATTATCTTCTAAAAAATCTATACTTAAAGATGTAAAACCTGGAGAATCTACAATATATGTATGCTCCCAAGCTTCTAATAGCTCTACCTGCCTTGTTGTATGTTTACCTCGTTCTATTTTTTTGCTTATATCACCTGTTTTTAGACTTGCATTTGGTAATATAGCATTTATTAAGCTAGATTTACCTACACCAGATGGACCTGCAAAAACAGTTACTTTTTTATCCATAATATTTTTTAAATCTTCAATACCCACATTTTTAAACGTACTTGTAAAAATTATAGGATATATATTTTTATATAATGATTTTATACTTTCAATGTCTTCTTCGCTAGCTAAATCACATTTATTAATACATATTATTATATTTTCAATATTTTGACTTTCTGCCAATATTAAAAACCTATCTAATAAATCTATATTTATATTAGGACTAATTATAGAAAATGTAATAATAGCACAATCTATATTAGATACTCTCGGTCTAATAAGTATATTTTTTCTTTCTAATATTTCTTCTATAATACCTTTTGTATCTTCTAATAATGATATTTTTACATAATCACCAACAGTTGGTGTTATTTTATTTTTTCTAAATATACCCCTAATAGAACATTCTATTATACCATTATCTGTATCAACAAAATATAACCCACCAACACCTTTTATTATTCTTCCTTTTATCATATAAACCTCTCAAAAATTTCTTATGTTAATTATTATATAATAATATTATATAATATACAATATTTAACAATATAAAATTTTTAATATTGACAAAAAAAATAGAATATAATATAATTAATATATGAACAATTATTCATATATTGGAGGTGTTTTTATTGAGTAATATTAATAATAGCATAGATATTTGTGAATGTTTTAATGAAGAAACTGTGTCATTAATAAAAAATAACTCTTTATCTGATGAAATAATATATGATATGGCAGATTTTTTTAAAGTATTTTCAGATTCTACAAGAGTTAAAATTTTATATGCTCTTCTAAAAAGTGAAATGTGTGTTGGTGATTTAGTTCAATCACTAGATATGAACCAATCTGCAGTATCTCATCAGCTTAGAATATTAAGACAAAATAATATAGTTAAATTTAGAAAAGAAGGTAAAGCGGTTATATACTCTTTAGATGATTCTCACGTTTTTGAAATATTAAGTCAAGGTTTATCTCATTTACTACATAAAAATAGTTATAAGGAGTGATATTTATGGATATACAAAATTTTAATATAGCTAATCTAAATTGTGCTCATTGTGCTAGCCTTATAGAAGATGAAGTTAATAAACTTGATATTGTAGAAAATGCAAATTTAAATTTTATAAACAAAACATTAAAAATAAAATTTAAAAATAATGTAAATATAGAAAACGAAATATATAGTATACAAAGTATTATAGATAAAATAGAACCTGGCGTTAAAATATCTCCTATTGATATATCATCTATAAAACTTAGCTTATCTGGTTTAAACTGTGCTCATTGTGCTAGTCTTATAGAAGATGAGGTTAATAAACTTAGTATTGTTAGCTCTACCTCATTAAACTTTATAGATAAAACTCTTAAAATAGAATTTTTTAATAATATTAATATAGATGAACAATTAGAAAATATAAAAAAAATTATAGATAAAATAGAACCTGGCTTAAAAATAGATATTATATCTAAAAATACAAATAACTTAGAAAATATAGAACAAAAAGAAAATAATAATTTAGAAAAATTTAAGCTTATAAAAATATTACTAGGTGCTAGCATTTTTGTTATAGCCAAACTTTCTGGCTTAACATTAGCTTATGCTATATCATATATTTTACTTGGGTATGATGTAATATTTAAAGCCTTAAAAAACATATCAAAAGGTAAAATATTTGATGAAAACTTTTTAATGGCTCTTGCTACTGTTGGTGCTATAATTATTGGTGAATACCCTGAAGCAGTAGCTGTTATGCTATTTTATCAAATAGGCGAATATTTTCAAGAAAAAGCCGTTGGTAGCTCAAGAAAAGCTATTAAATCTTTGGTTAATATAAAAGCTGAATATGCAACAAGAGAAAATGGTGAAAAAGTTGCTCCAGAAGAAATAGCTATAAATGATATAATAATAGTTAAACCAGGTGAAAAGGTTCCTCTTGATGGTATAATAATAGATGGTAGCTCTTTTTTAGATATGAGTGCTTTAATAGGCGAATCTGTACCTAGAAAAGTTTCTACTGGTGATGAAATATTAAGTGGTAGTATAAATAATAATAGTGTTTTAAAATTAAAAGTTACTAAAGAATATAAAAACTCTACTGTTTCTAAAATACTAGATTTAGTAGAAAATTCTTCTACTAAAAAATCTAAAACTGAAAGTTTTATAAGCAAATTTGCTAAAATATATACTCCTATAATAGTAATTTCTGCATTGTTTTTAGCTATTATACCTCCCCTATTTACAGGGTATAATTTTGCTTATTGGATAGAAAAAAGTTTGGTATTTTTAGTTTCATCTTGCCCTTGTGCATTAGTTGTATCTGTTCCTTTAAGCTTTTTTAGTGGTATAGGCTCTGCTTCAAAAAGAGGTATATTAATAAAAGGTAGTGTATATATGCAAGATTTAAGTCTTGTAGATACAATAGTTTTTGATAAAACAGGCACATTAACAAAAGGTGTTTTTGAAATAAGTAAAATACAAACTAATAATATTAGTGAAGATGAACTTTTAAATATAGCATATAATTTAGAAAATTTATCTATACACCCTGTTGCAAAATCTATTGTTAATTATTGTAAAAATAACTTATCAAATATTCAAAACTTTATTATTGAAGATTTTGAAGAAATAAGTGGGTATGGATTAAAAGCAAAAATAAATAAAGATGACATATTAATAGGTAATAAAAAACTATTAGAAAAATATAATATAAAATATGAACAATCTAATGATAATGGAACATTAGTCTATATTGCCAAAAATAATAACTATATAGGTTATATAGTAGTATCTGATATTATAAAACCTGAAGCAGAAGATACTATTAAAAACTTAAAACAACTAGGAATATCTAAAACAGTTATGCTTAGTGGAGATAGAAAAGAAGCTGCTGAATATGTTGCTAGTAGTATAGGCTTAGATGAAGTACATTACGAACTATTACCTCAAGATAAAGTATCTAATTTTGAAAAAATTAAACAAAAAAGTTTAGATAAAAAAGTTGCTTTTGTTGGAGATGGTATTAATGATGCACCTGTTTTAGCTATGGCAGATATAGGCATAGCTATGGGTGGAGTTGGGTCTGATGTTGCCATAGAAGCTGCTGATATAGTTATAATGAATGACGATTTAACTAAAATTAAAGATGGTATTATAATTAGTAAAAATACAATTAATATAGTAAAATCTAATATAATTTTTTCTTTAGTAATAAAATTTAGTGTTTTAGCTCTTGCATTATTTGGTTATGCTACAATGTGGATAGCTGTTTTTGCAGATGTTGGTGTATCTGTTATAGCCATATTAAATGCTATGAGAAAAAAAATATAAAAATAGTTCCTCTTTAAAGAGGAACTATTTTTATATTTTATAATATTTTTCTAAAAATTCACAAACAGGTAAAGGTTTAGAATATAAATATCCTTGTACTATATCACAATTCATAGTGCGTAAAATATTCTCTTGTTCTATTGTTTCTACACCTTCTGCAGTTGTTTTTATATTTAGGTCTTTACACATACAAATTATATTCTTCATTATTATTTCATTTGTAATGTTGCTCCCTAAATTTTTAACCATAGTTTTATCTAATTTTAAACCATCAAATTCTATCTCTGACAATATTGTTAAATTGCTATATTTAACACCAAAATCATCTAAAAGAATACTTATGCCCATACTTTCTATCTCTTTAAGTACGGTACATATAGCTTGCTTTTCTAAATCTCCTATACTTTCTGTAACTTCTATTTCTACATAGCTAGGGTCTACATCATATTTGTTTTTTATATCTAGTATTAATTTTATAATATCATCTTCTAGTAATGTTCTTCTAGAAAAGTTTAAAGATATAGGTATAAGAGGTTTATTTTGCTTTTTCCAACTTTGTAATAATTTTAAAACTTCTTCAAAAACAAATAAATCTATATACTGTATTAAATAATGATGTTCTAGTATAGGTATAAATTTATCTGGTGGTATATATCCACCTTCTGGATTTCTTTTTCTTATTAATGCTTCTGCACCAGATAGTGTATTATCTTGCAATGACATTTTAGGTTGTAAAAATATTTCATATTCTTTTGCCTCAATAGCTAACATTAGCTCTGATAATAAAGTATTTCTTTTATAAAGATTATTGTTATTAACCAATTGTCTATTTTTCTGACTTTCTGATTTTCTAAAATATATAGCTGAGTTTACAAGATGATTTAACTCTTTTTCATCACTACTCCAAGCTTTACCATAAGTCATAGATAAACCTATTTTTTCTAAAGATTTAGATAAAGTTTCTATTTCTTCTAAAAATAATTCATATTTAATGTTTTTCATTATAATTAAAAACTCATTACCATTTAATCTAAATATTGGCTTTTGATAAAATTGTATTTTTAGTATATCTGCTAAATTTAATAATATTTGGTCACCTGCTAATATACCTGCCGTGTGGTTAATATTATTAAGCTCATTTAAAGCTAAGCATAATACCCCTATATTTTTTATATTATCTGCATCATAAGCTTTTTCGTATTCTCTATAAGCATTTCTATTTAATACACCTGTTAAATTATCATAATTTTTTTCTATATTAAGTTCAGATTTTAATCTATTTTTTATAATTTCTTGACCTATAAAATATGAAACATTGCTTGAATATTCATCTAATTTATCATAATAAACACTATCTTCAATGTCATTGTTTAAACACATTATATACCCAAAATTTTCATTATTATTTATAATAGGCACAATTATCATATTTGATAAATGATATTTAGTCATTAAATTATATAGGTTATATGATACTGAGATAGCATCTTGTTCACCACTTAAATATTTAATTTTATTAATAGGTGATGGCATTAATTCATTTATTATAATTTCTTCTAACTTTAATTTAATTTCATTATTTAAATTATTATTTACAAGCATATATGAAGAAATATAATCATCTTTATTAGTTTCAAATACAAAGCCAAATTCAGACTTATAAAAAGTACACATTAACTCTAATATAAAACGAATATTATCTTCATAACTATATTTTTGAGATAGATGGGATATAGCTGATAATATAATTTTACTTATATCTTGGTTTACTTTAGAAGTTTGTATATCATCCATTAATGATATACCTGTTGCTAATGTGAACATACACTTTTTATCATTAAATGAAACTAACTTATTTTTTATTAAGAAGTCTTTTTTTATAATTTTATTATATTGAGACCATACAAAAAAATCTGAATAATTCCAAAATATACTTTTACAAAGATTACAAGGTCTCTGTCTATTATGTATAACCTTGTAGCATTCAATGCCTAAGCATTCTTCTTTTGTTTTATTTAAAATTCTAAAAAAGTTATCATTAGCATCTATTAATTTATAATCAAAAGCATCTATAATATATGCTATATTATCACCTTCATTTGACATTACATCTTCAAGTTCTTTATAAGTTTTTATATTGTTATTTACGTTGTCTATTATAGTATTTCTTATTGGTGATTCTATAACTAACTTTTTATCACAAGAGCATATCTCATTCCAACATATAAGATTTTTTTTGTTAGAATTCTTTAATTCATACAAAGCTTTTTCACAACAATTGTATAAATTAGTATAAGTTGTTTTTTTAGAAATACAAGCACCTATACTACAAGATATATTTGCCTTTGAGAAATTTTTAAGCCTTATATATAAATGAGAAATTTTGTCCTCAATATCATTTTTTTCAGCATTTTTAGTAAATATAATAAATTTATCTCCATTAATTCTAGCTATAATACTATCTTCTTCAAATATATATTTTAATACATTAGATATATATATTAATACCTCATCACCTAATATATTACCGCCTAAATAGTTTATGCTTTTAAAGTCATCTATATCTAATAAAAGCATACAAAACATATCATTTTCTTTAGAAATTTTTAAAATATGGTCTATTTGTTCAATAAAATGTTTTTTCTTTAAAAACCCTGTTAAATCATCTATTTCTGATTCATATTTTAATACTATTTCTTCTCGTTTTTTACTATCTATATCTCTTAAATATAAAAGACCCAATATATCTTTTTTATAAGGTTCTTGAAATAAGCTTACTGTAAGCTCCATCCATCTAGTAGTATCTTTATCAATAATTCTTCTAAACTCACATTTAATAATATTATTTCCTTTGTTATATGCATCTAAAAGGTTTTTAGGTTCTAACACACCTGAATATTTGTTTCTATCTTCTGGATGAATCACTTTAAAAATATTTTTTTCTATTATTTCTGATATAGTCATCTCTTCTATTACATTATTATAAACACTCCATATACCACCTGTATATAAAAATTTATTATTTGTAATATTAGCTTCACCATAAGCAGACATTTCTTTTAATATAGCCTTATAAAATCTAGATTCTATAACATAAGCTGTTTCCATTTCTTTTAAGGTATTGATATTTTCTAATGTACCAATAACTACATTTGATATATCTGATGACATATCTTCTTTAGACAAAGTCATTCTAAACCAAGTATACTCTCCATTTTTATTTTTCATTTTTAATTCGCATGCTGATTTTTTGCTTCCATTATTAATTCTATCAAAAGTATCTAAATATATTTCTTTAAAAAATTCGTGAACATTACCATTATCAATCCAAACTTGAGGGAAATTTTCAACATTTGCCTCATCTTTATATAACTGACTATAATGTGTATGTATATAAGCTGTGCTACTGTCTTGATACCATTCAAAAATTTCATTTTCTGTTTTAGATAAAATAACTTTCATTTGATGTAAATCATTTATGTTTTGATGATACCCTTTTATTGTAATAATACCATTATCAGTAGAAATAAGTTTACCTGAGCATCTAACTATTATATCACCTAATTTAGGGTGCCTCCAAGGATATTGTATTTCTATTGATTGGTTTGTTGTGCAAATTTTTTCTATAGCTTTTTCTACATAAGAATAATACCCTTTATGTATTCTAGAATACCAAAACTCAAAACATTTTTCTGGTGAAAAATAGTCTGTTGCATCAAGTAGCCCTAACATTGTATCATTGCAATACATTCTATTTATGCCTGTATTATTATCTATTTCAATACTCCATAAACCTATTTTACTGCTATCTAATATATCTATAAAGTTAATCCAGCTAAAAGGTTTATTTTCTTTATTATGCTCCATACAATCTCTCCTCAAGATTTAAATATAAGATTTTATTTATTTAGTAAAATATCTTTTTTAATAGTATTTTCTATTGCTTCAACTATTATTTGCTGAAAACTATTCTTTTCTAATGTGCAAATTCCCTCAATAGTTGTACCTCCTGGAGAACAAACATTGTCTATAAGTTCCCAAGGGTGCTTGTTACTTTTCTTTAGCATATTAGCACTACCAATAGTCACATCTATGGCTATTTGTATAGCTTCTTTTTTATTAAGACCCATTTTTTGAGCACCTTTTGCTATGGAGTCTAAAAATAGATATATATACGCTGGGCTACAACCAGCTATTGCAGTAAATATACTAAATTTCTCTTCTGGCATATAAAAAACCGAACCTATATTTTCAAGCAAGGTTACAATCTTTTTAATATCTTCATCTTTTACATTTTTATAACAGTAAGCAGATGTTGATAAACATATCTCTGCATTAATATTTGGCATAACTCTAACTATACCTAAACTTTTATTATCTAACTTACTATATATATTATTTATAGATATTCCAGCAGCAATAGAAATAATTATAGGATTATATTTTTGTAAGTATAAATTTATATCTTCTAATAGTTTAACAAAAATATCTGGTTTAACGGCAACTATTAAATAGTCAACATTTTTAATTAACTGTTCATAATTATCACATACATTTAAAGAAAACATTTTTTTAAATTCTTCAACTTTATTAAAATTAATATCGTATATAAATATATTTTTGGCATCTAAACCATTGGATAAAAACCCCTTTAATATAGAGCCTCCCATATTACCTATACCTAAAAATCCTATATTCATTTTATCACCAACTTACTTTTAATATTCTATTTATAATATTATACATAAAATTTTATAATAAGTCAATTTCATACATAAATTAAATTTAGTTTATATATGTTCATATAAGTTTGTGGCTTCTTCTTTTTTAATAACTTCTTTAACATCTGTAACTTTTATTTTTATAGAATTATTGCCTAAATTTACTTGTATAATATCACCAATTTTAACATCTAAAGATGCCTTAGCTACTTTATCATTTACTAAAACTCTTCCTGCATCACAAGCTTCATTAGCAATAGTTCTTCTTTTTATTATTCTAGCTACTTTTAAATATTTATCTAATCTCATAATAATATCTCCTTATTGTAATACTTATAAAATAAAATCTCTCTTAATTTGTAAAGAGAGATTTTATTTTATAAGTATATTATTTTTTATTAACAGCATCTTTTAATGCTTTACCAGCTTTAAATCTAGGTGCAGTAGATGCGGGTATTTTCATAGGTTCTTTAGTTTGAGGATTTCTTCCCATATGTTCTGCTCTTTCTATAACATCAAAAGTACCAAAACCAACTAATCTAATTTCACCTTTATTTGAGAGTTCTTCTTTTACAACATCTTCAAAAGCTTTTAAAGCTTTTTCAGCATCTTTTTTTGTTAATTCTGCTTTTTCAGCAATAGCTGATATTAATTCTGCTTTGTTCATCTTAACAAGCCTCCTCAATAATTAAATATTAATACATTAAAATGTACCTCTATCTATTTATAACCGTTAAATAGCATTTTGTCAAGGATATTTTCATATTTTTAGTAATTTTTTAATATATTTAATATTTTTTAAATATTTAATATTTTTTAAATATTTTAATAAAAATACAAATAGATTTATTATTTACCACTACTACCTAACTTACCTTCACCTCGTTTAGATGGTATTTTCAAAACATCTTCATATGATATTTCACATCGTTCTAATTCATTATGAACACAATGTACTACACCTTGAAACAAAGCTTTTTCATAAGGATAGATAACATATCCATTTTTTATTATACTTTTAATAGGCTCGTCTAAGCTATCTATATCTATTTTAGTAATTAATAAAGGCTTTTGATTAGTATTGGTTGTAGCTAAAAACCACTCACCTCTATAAGAGCTATCTATAACACCAGCACTATATTTTATACCCTTACTACCACTAGAGCCTCTTTCATGTATTTGTATGTAATAGTTAAGAGGTATAGCACTAGCTATACCTGTTGGCACAAGCTTAGTTTCATTAGGTTCTATTATCATATAGTCTTCATCAAAACAAGGATATATATCAACCCCAGCATTATATTCTTCTCTTGTTGGTATAATAGCATCTTCTCTAATTTTTGCAAAATAAATTTTATCCATTTTTTTCTCCTAACAATAATATATTATCTTATCTTCTAACAATGTTTTCTTTACATCTATAACCCTTTGATTAGAAGAGCCTCTCCACTCTAGTTCTTCATTTGATAACTCTTCTATGTATTTACCATCTACCAAAACATCTATATATTGTAAAACATCTAAATCATTTATTTCTTCCCAAGTATATCCTGTATATAACCAAATATCTTTATCTTTAAATTTTTCTTTTATTTCTTTTATAAGATTAAATATTTCTTCTCTATTTTGTTTATGTAAAGGGTCTCCACCACTAAAAGTAATCCCCTTTATATAGTCTTTTTCTAAAGCATCAAATATTTCTTTTTTAGCTTTATCATCAAATATTAATCCGTTATCTATATCCCAAGTTATTTTATTATGACAATTATAACATCTATGCTCACAACCAGACACCCATAAAACAACTCTAAGCCCTGCTCCATTTAACATATCATCATGTGTTATATTGTGATATCTCATTTTTTTACCTCTTACATACTTATTCTATCTTTTATTTCGTGCATTTTAGCCTCATTTAATCTAGTATCACCATTTACCCTAGAATAGCTTAAATAACCATTCATACGGTCTATTTTAGTTAAATTATCACTGCCACATTTTGGACAAGTGTCCATATTAAGCTGACTATGTCCACATTTATCACAATAAGACAAACTAAGGTTTACACCTTCATAAAACCCTAAATCCATAGCACGTTTTACTAAAGTTTTTATAGCATCTTTGTTATATTCAATAGGATATTTTACATATTGTATCTTGCCACCATTTAATAAATGCCAAAAACGTTTTTCAGTGTCTTGTTTTTGTATAGGAGTAATATTTTCTGTAACGTGAGCGTGGAAAGAATTACTTACATATTCTCTATCAGAAACATTTTCTATAATGCCATATTTTTTTCTAAATTGTTTAACTTGTAAACCGCATAAACTTTCAGCAGGTGTTCCATATATAGCATATAAAACATTATCTTCTTTTTTAAATTCATCTATTTTTTCATTGATGTATTGCATAACTTCTAATACAAATTGACCATCTTCAAATAAAGACTTTTTGTTGTGTAATTGTTGTAGCTCGTTTAATGCAGTTATACCAAAACTAGCTGTTGCCGATTTTAAAAGAGGTTTTATTTTATCAGATGGCTTTAAATTTCCACCATAAAATCCACCTTCACAGTAAGCAATAGGGTTAGTAGATGCTTTCATCTCACCTAAATAATCTAAAGTTTTTAAATGAATTTTTCTTATCATTTCTAAATAATAATCTAATACTTCATAAAAAGGTTTGCTTTCAGATTTTGCCTTTGCATATATCATAGGTAAGTGTAAAGATACTGCACCAATATTAAATCTACCTACTGTTATAGCTTTATCATTTTCATCAGCTGGTTTTACACCACCTCGCTCAAACCAAAGGCTTAAAAACGCTCTACATCCCATAGGAGAAATAACAGTGTTATATTTTTTATAAGCTTCTGCTACATAGCTATCACCAGTTAAGCTTAAATAGTCTGGATACATAGTTTTTTTAGAACATTCTATGGCTTCATCAAATATATCTTCAAGCTCTTTACCTGTGCCGTGTAAATTTTCATCATATAAAAATACAATTTTAGGGAAAAGAACAGGTTTTTTATTACCCTCTTTACCTTGTCCTCCTTTATGCACTCTTAATATTATTTTGCTAGCCATTTTAGCAAATTTTGTTTTGCCAAGACCTATTGTAAAAGTAACAAAAGGATAATCTCCTCTAGAAGAGCCAACAGAATTTAGCTTATATTCTAAACCCTGAAACCCTTGCTCAAAATCTCTTTCTAGCTTTTTAATTGCTTTTTCTTCTACAAATTCCATATCTTCATTAGTTAAGCTTTCACCTTTTATATAAGATACATATTCTTTTATTTCGTTTACATATTTTATATAGCTTTTATTAGCATATTTATCTAAAATTTTATCAATTTCAGGCACAGTAAAGCCACCATATTGTTGTGATGCAGTAGATAGAATAATATCTCCTATAACATCAAATGCAACGGCTAATGTTTTAGGTTCGTTATACCAAAGGTTACCCATTTCAAAGCCACCTTCTAAAACCTTTTGCATATCAAATAAACAACAATTCATAGTATCTCGCCTTGCTGTCATATCGTGAATATAAATATACCCATCATTACAAGCTTGTTTTTCTTCTGTTGTTAAGAAAAACTTTTTGTAAAGCTCTTTGTTTAATTGATTATAAATCAAGCTTCTTTTAGTAGCTACCAATGCACTATCAGTATTACTATTTTCTTTATCTCCAATATACATTATAGACTGGGCCTTTTGGTAAACATCATCTAGCATATGAACAAAATCTTGCTTATAGTTTCTATAATCTTTATAGCTTTTAGCCACATTAGGATTAATACTTTCTAAGGCATTTTCAACAAGATTATGCATAACTTGAATAGGTATTTTATCAAACTTTTTATTTTCTATTTCATTTTTTATAATATTACATATATTTTTATAATCATCTTCTTCAAAATGATACATTACTCTATTTGCAGATTTTGTAATAGCTTTTATAATTTTACTTTCATCAAAATCTTCTAATGTACCATCTTTTTTTATAACTTTTACCACAGTGACCCCTCCTAAAAATTTATAACCTAATATATATAATATTGCCATATATAGTTAGTGTAATATTAATTATACACAAGTTCTAGTTTTAGTCAAGATGCTATTATTATACTAAAATTTAATTTTAGTATAAATTTTTCTATACTTCTAGGCTTATTTTAAACTATAAAATTCTTAAAAATTTTTTATTTATATATTTTATATAGATAATTTTTTGTCTATTATTAAAAATAAACAAATTTAATAATTATTAACAAGATTATTATTGTATTATATTATTAATAATTTTTTATTTTTTTGAATAATATATTTATATAAATTTATAAGGAGAATTATTATGTGTGGTATTGCAGGATTTTCAAATTTTAATGAAAAATTTTTAAATAATGAAGTTTTTTTTAAAGATATTTTAGATAATATGAGAAAATCTTTAAGAAAAAGAGGAGATGATGCAAAAGGTATATATTTAGATAATAATTTTGGAGCATCACACGCTAGGCTATCTATTAGAGATTTATCAGAAAATGGCAACCAACCTATGATAAAAAATATAAACAACAATAAATATGTCATAGTATATAATGGTGAAATATATAATACAGAAGAGCTAAAAAAAGATTTAAAAAGTAAAGGATATGAATTTAATACAACAACTGATACAGAAGTTATTTTAAATTTATTTATAGAGTATAAAGAAAAATGTGTAGACTATCTAAATGGTATTTTTGCATTTTCTATATATGATACACAAAATGAAGTAGTATATTTATTTAGAGATAGAGTTGGTATAAAACCATTATTTTATACAATAGAAAATAATACTTTAGTTTTTGGCTCTGAGCCTAAGGCATTGTTTGAACACCCTATTATAACACCTACTATAAATTTAGATAGCTTAAAACAAGTACTTGGTATAGGTCCTGCTAGAATAGCTGGTAAAGGTGTATTTAAAAATATATACGAAATAAAACCAGGTCATTTTGCAATATTTAATAAATATGGCTTTAAAGAAAAAATGTACTGGGAACTAAAAAGTGATTATCACAAAGATAATTATGAACAAACAGTAGAAAAAGTATCTTTTTTAGTAAGAGATTCAATAGAAAAACAATTAGTATCAGATGTTGAAATCTGTACATTTTTATCTGGTGGTATAGACTCTAGTATAGTTACTGCCGTATCTTCTAATTATTTAAATAAATTAGGTAAAAAATTAAATACATTTTCATTTGATTTTAAAGAAAATGATATATATTTTAAATCTAACAGTTTTCAACCAGAAAGAGATAAACCTTATGTAGAAATTATGTTAAAAGCCTATGATTTAAACCATAACTATTTAGAATGTAATGAAGAAGAGCTTATAGACTTATTATATAAAGCAGTAGATGCCAAAGACTTGCCTGGTATGGCAGATGTAGATGCTTCTATGTTATATTTTTGTTCTTTAGTTTCAAAACAAAATAAGGTAGCTTTAACAGGCGAATGTGCTGACGAAATATTTGGTGGTTACCCTTGGTTTTATAGAGAAGATTTATTAAATTCTACTACATTTCCTTGGTCTAAAAATATGGATACAAGAGAATTATTTTTAACAGAAGATTTAAAAAATCAATTAAGACTAACTGAATATTCTTTAGAAAACTATGAACAATCTATAAAAAATACACCTTATCTCGATGGAGAAACAAAAGAAGAATGTAAAAGAAGAGAAATAGCTTATTTAAACATAAAATGGTTTATGGCAACTTTATTAGAGCGAATGGATAGAATGAGTATGTATAATAGTTTAGAAGCTAGAGTACCTTTTGCAGACCATAGAATAATAGAATATTTATGGAATGTTCCTTGGCATATGAAATATAAAAATAATGTAGAAAAAAGTTTATTAAGAGAGGCAACTAAAGATTTATTGCCTTTAGAACTTTTAAATCGTAAAAAAAGCCCATATCCTAAAACATATAATCCTAATTATGAAAGATTATTAAAAAATGAACTAATAAGCATAATAAATAATAATAATTCACCTATTAACAACTTAATAGATAAAAACAAAATATTAGAATTTGTAAAAATTCCTTCAGACTATGGCAAACCTTGGTTTGGACAATTAATGTCAGGACCACAACTTATGGCTTATTTTATACAAATAAATTATTGGTTAAAAAAATATAGTTTATCTATATAAAAATATAAGGCTAGTTTTTCTAGCCTTTTTTATATATAACAATATTGCCATTTTCATCTAATAAAGGTGTCATAGAGGGCGACATACCAACAGACATAGTATAATTTACACCTGTTTTTTATCAATCACTATATAAATATTTAACCCTGCTAAACTTTCCTTATGCTTTACTTTAAAATGTCCATTTTTACCAAATCTTAATTATTTTATTTTTATTTCATATATTTTTTCTTTAAGAATCCTTCCATCTAGTGTTTTAATTTTTTTATAATCTACTATAACCTTACCACCATAATAAATAGCAATTTTTTTACTTGCATTATTTCTTCTATCAACATTATAAATTAATTTTTTATAATTTAGCCTTTTAGCATATTTTATAACTGTACCAATAGCCTCTCTGCCGTAGTGGTTTCCGTGTGCTTCATACTTAGTCCATATACCAAGTGTTGGGATACTATTTTTTAAATTATGTAATCCTACAAGCCCTAAAAATTCATTATTTTCTTTTAAAGTTATGGCGTACGTATAATCAGTACCTTCTTCTCTTTGTTTTATAAAACTTTTAACAACGTTAGTAGTTTCTTCTATATTTTTAGCTACTGGCGGAAACATATATTTAATTATTTTTTCATTAAAACTTTTAAATATATCTTTTATATGACTTTCATTTACTGGAATAAGCAATAATCTATTTGTTTCTAAAGTTTCCATATAACTCCTCCTTTTGATAAATTAATTCATTATATAATAATAAGTATAATTTGTCAAATATACAAAAGAGGCTAATAAAATAGCCTCTTTTATATTATAATATTGCTTTTTCTAATTGTTCTTTAGCTTTTTGTTCAAATTGTTGCATATGATTTTTTAAATCATTTTTAATGGTTTGTAAATCTTTATTTACAAGTTTTTTATTTTTAACAACACATTTACCATTTACAAAAACAGTATCTATATTACTGGCATTAGCACTATAAACAATAGCAGAGTAAGGGTCAAAAACAGGAAACATATTAACAGAATTAGTTTCAATAATAACTAAATCAGCTTTTTTACCTATTTCTATTGAGCCTATCTCTTTATCTTTATTTAAAACTTTAGCGCCCATAATAGTACCTAATTTTATAATCTCCTTAGCAGGAAATATACTACGGTCTTTATTTTCTAATTTATGAAAATTTGCAAAAAGTTTAAATTGAGTAATAATATCTAATGTATTGCCACTAGATGCTCCATCTGTACCAAGCCCTACTGGTATATTGTGTTGTAACATTTTACTAACAGGTGCAACCCCTTTAGCAGACTTAGTATTAGAGCCAATACAATGAGCTACTTTTACATTATATTTTTCTAATAATTTTATATCATTATCTGTTAAATATATACAATGTGCAGCTACTAATCTATCACTTAATAACTCTATACTTTCTAAATATTCAACAGGTGTTTTATTAAATTCTTCTTTAAAATATTTAAGCTCATAGTCCATTTCAGATAAATGCATACTTATAGGCACATTATATTTTTTAGATATTTCATTAGCTTTTATTAAAGAATTTGTATCATTAGTATTAGGTGCGTGAGGTGCTATAAAAGGTGTTATTAAATTATGATTTTTCCATTTTTCTATAAATTTTTCTGCATAGTTTAAGCCACCAAAAGCCTCTTTGCTATCACAAGTAGGAAAATTTATAATAGTTTCACCTAAAAAAGCTCTTATACCCATTTCATCACTAGCTTTTGCTACTTCATCTTCAAAGTAATACATATCCATAATAGTAGTAACACCGCTTAATAACATTTCACAAATAGCATATTTAGCACTATGGTAAGCTAATTTTTCATTCATACATTCATTTTCTAAAGGGAATAAATATCTTCTAAGCCTATCTTTACAATCATCTCCAAGGCTTCTAAAAGGTATCATACTTAAATGTGTATGAGTGTTAATCATACCTGGCATTAATATACCACCATAGCCATCTATTATAATGTTTTTATCATCTTCTTTATAGTCTTTCATATGACCTATAAATGATATATTTTCACCTTCTATAACAACAAATCCATTTTCAATTTCTGTCATATTATTATCCATAGTAATAATTTTTACATTTTTTATAATAGTTTTCATCTATTCACCTTCTATACTAATAAATTGTTGTGTTTTTGTATCTAACATACCTTTGTCAGTTATTTTTATCTCAGGCGAAACTGGTAAAGATAAAGTTGAAAAAGACATTATTTCATTTATATGCTCATAGCCTAAATTGTTCATAGCCTTTCTAATGCTTTTTATATCTTTAGATAGTTCCTCAATATCACCATCATTTACTATTCCACCAACATTTAAAATAGCTTTAGCAGTTACTTTTTCATTTTCACAAACAATATATCCTCCCTGCATATCTATTATATTATGTTGTGCTAATAGCATATCTTTCTTACTTGTCCCCATAACCATAAGATTGTGATTATCGTGTGCCCAAGTTGTAGCTATTGCTCCCTTTTTATTAATAGCACCTTCTAATAATGCATAAGATTTATTACCTGTTTTATTGTATCTTTCATATACAACAAGTAAAGCTAGCCCGCTATCTTCCCAGTTTATTTTGCCATTTACAATAGGTAAATTTCTCGTTACTTTTTCAGTAAATGTACTATTTTTATTAATCTTTATAACATTACAATTTACGTTATCTTTTTTATTAGTTTTTAGTTCAAAATCTTCTAATATAGCCTTATTGCATTTTACAGTATTATAAAAATATTGCGGGAATTCTTCTTTTTTGATATTTTCTCCTTCATATAAATTACCATTTTTATAAACTTCTTTAATTTCTAAATTTTGTAAATTATCAAGCACGATAAAATCTGCTATTTTACCAACAGATATAGCTCCTCTATCAAAAAGGTTCATTCTTCTAGCAGGTGTATAAGTTGCACAATATATAGCCTTGTTAATAGGCATACCAAAATCTACTGCCATTTTAACAATTTTATTAAGGTGTCCTTCTTTTAAATGGTCTGCCATTACATCATCTGTTACAAAAGCAAAATATTCATAAAAATTATTATCTATTAAAGTTTTGATAGTTTCTTTATTAATAGATTTTTTTTGTATTTCTAAAAATATGCCATTAGTTATTTTTTCATAAATAGATTCAGGTGTTTGTTGTGTATGGTCAGCATCAACTCCTGCGTATATAAATTTAGCTAAATCTAACCCAGATATTTTAGGACAATGACCTTCTATTGGTAAATTTTTATTATTTTCTTTACATATTTTTATAATATTTTTTATTAAGGTATCATCTTTACAGATTAAATCTTTAAAGTTCATTACCTCACCTAAACACATTATTCTAGGATTCTTTAATAATTCTAACACATCTTCTTCTACAATTTTTCCACCAGTTGTTTCTAAATTGCTATTAGTAGCTGGTACACTAGAAGGAATTCCATAAAAAATATCTAGTGTTGTATCACTAGATATAAAATAATTTATTCCCTCTATCCCAAATACATTGGCTATCTCGTGGGGGTCAGCTACAACAGTAGTAACCCCGTGAGGTAAAACCATTTTAGAAAATTGACTAGGAACCGTCATAGAACTTTCAATATGCATATGAATATCAATAAATCCTGGTATAATGTATTTATCTTTATAATCTATAATATTTTTAGATTTTAACTCTGTTATATTATTAGATATATAATAAAATCTTCCATTTAAAATGGCAATATCTTTGTTTTCAAATTTTTGAAGAAAAGTATTATAAACATTACCATTTTTTATAATTAAATCTACACAATCCATATTAATATCCTCTACATAATAAATTATAAAATTAGCTATTTAAAATACGGTTCCATTGGTCAATCCAACTAGGTAAAAGAGGATTAACTACACTATAATCTATTGCTTTTGCATTAGTTGCTACATCACCATAAGTTTTGTTTAATGCAACATCTTCTGTTAATTCTACAGTGCTATTAGTAGGAGCTTCATTTAAAGAGCTAGCAGTTTTTGTTTGTAACTCGTTGCTAAGTCTCCAGTTAATAAATTCATAAGCTAAATCTTTATTTTTAGAATTTTTGTTAATATCCATTGTGTTAAAGTTTGCATATGTTCCAGATGCTGGACTTACATAAGTTAATTGTGGAGCAGCTGCTTGTATTGTAGGTATAGCAAAATCTCCTACAACTGCTACTTGTATCTCACCTGATGCAAACATATTAGCTAAATCTGATGATTTAGAGTATGTTTTTACAACATTAGGTTTTAATTCTTCTAAAGCTTCAAAAGCTTTAGCACCTTCATCTGTTTTGATATCTCCACCTTTATAATCATTTGCTACATACATCATAGCAGGTCCAAAAGTAGAAGTAATCTCTGGTATAGATATTTTTCCAGCAAGCTCTGGTTTCCATAAATCTGCAAATTCTGTAATTTCAAAACCTAAAGCTTCTTTATCATACATAATACCAATACTATTTATTGTATAAGCAGGTCCATAACCTGATTGTGTAAGCTCTGCTGCTGCTGGTATAAGGTCTTTAGCATTAGGTATTTTAGAATAATCTATTTGTTCAAAAAGCCCTGCTTCATAACCTTCGGCAGCTTTAGCTTGAGATAAATCTATTACATCTACTTTAGAGCTAGGGTCAGTAGCTAATTTTGTATAACGTTCTGATGTAGTGCCTATTTCTAAAACTATTTCACAGTTAAATTGTTCTTCAAAAGGAGCATAAACATCTTCTTTTAATATATCTTCACTTAAACCCCAAGTAGATATTACTAATTGACGTTTGCCATCTACTGTTTGTCCTTCCTCTGTTTTTGCACCACAACCAGTTAAAGCCATTGTAGTCATTAATGTTGCAAAGCAAATTGCTAAAGTTTTTTTCATTTTAATTTTCTCCTTATCCTTATTATACTAAAATTATTTTATTTGAAGGTAAAACTAACGTTAAAGTATCTCCTGTTTCATATATTTTTTCTGCTTGTTCATTTACAACAAGCTTGCCCAAAGGTGTTTCTACTTCATATTGATAAGCTTTACCTAAAAATGTTCTTACTTGTATAGTACCTTTCACACTATTTATACTATTTTCATCATTTGATATTAATATATCATCTGGTTTAATAGTACCCAAACAATTTTGTAAATAATCATCACTTTCTACATTAAATATATCGCCATTTTCTGCTTTATATTTATTGCCCTCTAGCCTTTCTAGCTTTATAAAGTTTTCAAAACCAATAAAACGAGCTACAAACTCTGTTTTAGGTCTATTATATATATTTTCAGGTGTATCATATTGTTCAATTATACCATTATTCATAACAGCAACTTTATCTGATATAGAAAAACATTCTTCTTGGTCGTGAGTAACAAATAAAGTTGTAATGCCTAATTTTTTTTGTAAACGTTTTATTTCTACACGCATATTTATACGAAGCTTAGCATCTAAATTACTAAGAGGTTCATCTAATAACAATAATTTAGGTTGTATAACTAAAGCTCTTGCTAAAGCAACTCTTTGACGTTGCCCACCAGACATTTGCTTAGGAAAACGCTTAGCAAATTCAGTTAAACCACATACTTCTAGTATTTCTTTAACTCTTGTGTCAATTTCTTTTTTATCAACTTTTCTCAATTTAAGACCAAAAGCAACATTATCATATACACTAAGGTGTGGAAATAATGCATAGCTTTGAAAAACTAAGCCAAAGTTTCTTTTGTGAACTGGAGTTTTAGTTAAATCTTCTCCATCTAAGGTAAAGCTACCACCTGTTGCTTCAACAAAACCTGCTACAACTCTAAGTGTAGTAGTTTTGCCACAACCACTAGGCCCAAGCAAAGAAACAAGCTCCCCTTTTTCTATATCAAGACAAAGCCCTTCAAGTATATTTTTTTTACCATCATAGCTAACATTTATTTTATCTAACTTCATAAACGACATAAGCTTTTCCTCCTATTTAGATAATGCTGCTATACCTAATGTTTTTTCTACAATAAACATTATAATAATAGTAGCTAACATAAGTAATACAGATACAGCAGATACTGTTGGGTCATAATAATATTCTATATAGTTCATTAAGGTCATAGGAAATGTAGTAACCCCTGGCCCACTTAAAAACATAGATATTGGTATATTGTTAAAAGAATTTATAAATGCCAACATAAAAGCTGCAGATATACCAGATGTAATATTAGGTAATACTACTTTAAAAAAACTTTTAACTTTATTACAACCTAAGCTCCAAGCTGCCTCTTCTATAGAGAAATCAAATTGCTCTAAGCTAGAGCCAACCACTCGTATAATATAAGGTAACACAGATAAAAAGTGTCCTAATAATAAGCCATAAAAAACAGGTATTCTAAGCTTAATAACCATATATTGAAAAAGAGAAAACCCTACAACTATACCAGGTATAATAGTTGGTGATAGAAAAAAGCCTTTAAAAAATCTTTTCCCTTTAAAAGAATACCTAGCTATAGCATAAGCTGCTGGTATGCCTACTAATAAAGCTAATAACGTTGCAAGCAAAGCTATTTGTATGCTTAAACCAAAAGAGGACATAAAAGATTCTGAGGCAAATACATTTGCAAACCATTTTAAAGAAACAGATTTTATAGGAAAAGTTATGGTACTTTCTTCTCCAAAGGCTGTTACTGCTATAATCACTAATGGTATAAATAAAAATAAAAATACACATATAGAAAAAATAGTAAGTAATTTATTTTTACGCATTAATTTTCACCTCTCTTATCTAATCTTGATGCTACTGTATTTAATATTTTAATAACTAGCACTGTTATAATAATCATTATTGCAGCTATTACACTAGCTCCTGTCCAATCGTTAATAGCCATAGCTCTTTGATATATAAAGGTAGCTAAAACTAAATTATTACCACCTAATAATTGAGGTGTTGTATATGCTGTTAAAGCTCCTGTAAATACTAATACACTACCTACAATAATACCAGGTAAGCTCATAGGCAAAATAACCTTTAAAAATGCAGTTATACGATTGGCTCCTAAGCTTTCTGCTGCTTCCATCATATCATTATCAATATTTTCCATAACTCCTACTACGGTTATTATCATTAAAGGTAAAAATAAATATATTGTACCTATAATAATAGAAAATTCTGTATATAATAGTGTTAAAGGTTCTGTTATTAAGCCTAATTTTAATAATAAAGTATTAATAACACCGTTTTTACCTAAAATATTAATCCAAGCAAAGCTTCTAACAACAGAATTTGTTAATAATGGGAAAATAGATATAGAAATAAGTAAACTACGCCATTTTTTATCACATCTTGATATGTAATATGCAGTAGGTGTACCTAAAAACACACACACTATTGTACTAATTATAGAAATTTTTAATGTTCTTATTAGAATAGTAAGATAGTACTCATCTTTAAAAAACTCTACATATCTAGATAAAGTAAAACCATCTTCATATACAGTAGGAAATAAAGTGTTAAAAAGTGGTATAACAAGAAAAAATATTAGTAGTATCAATCCTGGTAACAATAATAACCAATATAGCTTGTTTTTCATAATGCCCTCCTTAAAAATTATGAATATATACTTTTGAACAATAGGATACATTTCTATTTTTATCCTTTGAAATTATAACATAGGACATATTAATTAGCAATAATTTTATGCACATTTTACAATTTTATAAATAAATTATATAATTATAGTGTAGTTTTTTTATCAAATATATTTTTTAGACAAAATAGTATATGAAAATTTTTGGTTTTTTAACATATTTATCAATTTTTTTACATTTGTTTTATTATGTTTTTTATTATGGAAGTTATTTTTTAACAAAAAGTATAAATTATATAGCTAATCTTTTATATTTATTAATTTTATCAATATACTATTTTTCTCTTGTTTTATATATAGTAATTTGCTATACTATAAATAATATATCATTATAGAAAGGATTTATTATGTGTTTAGATTTTAAACCTATATCTGAAAAAGATATAGAAACAATATCATATTATTTTAAATTAAGAAGTAACAAAACTTGTGATAGCGTTTTTCTAGATGTCTATCTTTGGAAAGATTTTTATAACGTTAAATTTGCTATATGGGATAATAAGGCTTTGCTTATAACTATGGTTATTGATGGAGAAGATTATTGTGCCCTTCCTCTTTGTAAAGAAGAAGATATAAAAGATGCTTTTAATGTTTTGATAGATTATTTTAATAACACTTTAAATAAAAAACTAAAAGTTTATTTAGCAGATGAAGAAGGCTTAAAAGCATTAAATTTAGATGAAAATTTATTTGATATAAAAGATATTGATGATGCTAAAGATTATTTATATCTAGCGGAATCTTTAAAAACTCTTTCTGGTAAAAAACTTAGAAAGAAAAAAAATCATATAAACGCTTTTTTAAGAGAAAATGAAAATAATTTTTATTATAAAACACTTTGTTGTCAAGCTAGTGATACAATATTAGAATTTTTAGATAGATGGCGTGATAATAAAGGTGATGATGCAGAAGAACATTTAGATGGAGAATTAGAAGGTATTAATGATATACTAAAAAACTGTAAAGCTTTAAATGTAACAATGGCTGGTATTTTTGTAAATAACAAATTAGAAGCATTTACAATTGGTAGCTACAACGAGCTTGAAAAAATGGCTATTATACACATTGAAAAAGCTAACCCTAATATTAGAGGTTTATATCCTTATATAAACCAGCAATTTATAATAAATGCTTTTCCTGATGCTTATCTTGTAAATAGAGAAGATGATTTAGGCTTAGAAGGTCTTAGAAAAGCAAAACTATCCTACGAACCTATTGGTTATGCTAAAAAATATAGAGTTATACAATTATAAGGTGGTGATATCTTGATTAGATATTTATCAAATAACGAAAAAAACATTACTAGAAAAATATGGGAAGATGTTTTTAAAGAAGATACTAAAGAATTTTTAGATTATTATTATAATAATAAAAATATGGATAATAAAATATTATGTAAATTTATAGATAATAAAATAGCCTCTATGTTACACTTAAATCCATATAAAATGACTATAAACAACAATGATTATTGTTCTTATTATATAGTTGCTGTTGCTACCCTACCAGAACATAGAAAAAAAGGTTATATGGCAGAGCTTTTAAATAAATCTTTAAATGATATGTATAAAGAAAAAGTACCTTTTACATTTTTACGCCCTGCTAAAAAAGAAATATATCTACCTTTTGATTTTGAATATATATATAATCATAGCTATTTACAGTTAAATAATTCTAATTTAAAAGAAATAGAAATATGTGAAAATGACTATACAAATATAGCAAATTTTACAAATGAATTTTTACAAAAAAGATATAATACTTTTTGCAAAAGAGATAATAATTATATTAACATTTTACATAAAGAAGTTAAAAGTGAAAATGGAAATATAATTAAACTTTTTGATAATGATAATTTTATAGGTTATTATGTTTATTGGGGTGTAAAAGAAAAAGTTACAAGAGCTTTATTTGTAGATGAACAGTTTACAAGTATAAAAGAAATAAAACCTTTAGTTATGGCTAGAATTGTAAATTTATATGAATTTTTTAAGAATTTTTCAACAAAAGATAAAAATAATAAAACTTGTATATACTTAAATATAAAAGATAGCATTATTATAGAAAATAACGGTTTATTTAAGCTTACTATAAATGATAATAGCTCTTTTTTAGAAAAAATAGAAACTACTAATGAAGCTGTTTTAAATGTAAATATTCAAGATTTATTAAGCATTTTCTTTGGATATAAAGACATTCAATTATTCACAAAAAATGAAAATATTTTAAAAAGTTTTTATAGTATAAATTTTTTAGATAAAGTTTTTATAGATGAAGAAGTATAAATTATTAAGCTATAGTTTAACTTAATTAAAAATTATGCCTTTGATTTTATAATCTTAGGCATTTTCTATAAAATAAAAATATCTTATTAGAAATTAGGTGTTTTATGAATAAAATAAATTTTACACATTTACATGTACATACTGAGTATAGTTTACTTGACGGCTCTTCTAAAATAAAAGAGCTTGTTAAAGAAGTAAAAGAACTGGGTATGGACTCTATTGCTATAACAGACCACGGTGTTATGTATGGTGCTATTGATTTTTATAAAGAAGCTTTAAAGGTTGGCATAAAGCCTATTATTGGGTGTGAAGTATATGTAGCCTCTGGTTCTCGCTTTGATAAATCATATTCTAAACAAAATACATATTATCATTTAGTTTTATTAGCAGAAAATAACGAAGGCTATGAAAATCTTATTAAGCTTGTATCTTTTGGTTTTACTGAAGGTTTTTATTATAAACCTAGGATAGACCTTGAAATATTAAGAAAATATAGTAAAGGTCTTATAGGCCTTAGTGCTTGTATGGGTGGTGCTGTTTCTAGAAGTATATTAACTCATTCTTATGAAAAAGCAAAAGAATTTGCGCTTATATACAACGATATATTTGGTCAAGATAACTTTTTCTTAGAGCTACAAGACCACGGTATAGAAAATCAAACTATTGTTAATCAAAATTTAATAAAATTAAGCAAAGAAACTGGTATACCTCTTGTTTGTACAAATGATATACATTACATAAAAGAAGAAGATGCAGAACCACACGATATATTATTATGTATACAAACTGGAAAAACTATTGAAGATGAAAATCGTATGCGTTATGAAGGTGGTCAATACTATTTAAAATCTCCAGAACAAATGTTACAAATTTTTCCTTATGCACCTGAAGCTTTAGAAAATACTTATAAAATAGCTAAAAGATGTAATGTTTCTTTTGAATTTAATAAATACAAACTACCTATATTTGATGTTCCAGATAATAAAGATGCTTTTTCGTATTTAAAAGAACTTTGTGAAAATGGCTTAAAGGAAAGATATAAAAATATAACAGAAGATTTAATAAATAGGTTAAGTTATGAGCTTGGCACAATAAAGCAAATGGGCTTTGTAGATTATTTCTTAATAGTTTGGGATTTTATAAAATATGCTAAAGATAATAATATAATGGTAGGTCCTGGGCGTGGCTCTGCTGCTGGTAGCTTAGTATCTTACTGTTTAAAAATAACTGATATAGACCCAATAGAATATAATCTTATTTTTGAGCGTTTTTTAAATCCAGAAAGAATTAGCATGCCTGATATAGATATAGATTTTTGTTATGAAAAACGTCAAGATGTTATAAATTATGTTATAGAAAAATATGGTGCAGACCACGTTTCTCAAATAATAACCTTTGGTACTATGGCTGCAAGAAACGCTATAAGAGATGTAGGACGAGCCTTAAATATACCTTATGCTGATGTAGATAGAATAGCCAAAATGATACCTATGGAGCTAAAAATAACTATATCTAAAGCTTTAGTTCAAAACCCGGAGTTATTAGAAGAATATAATAATAACCCTCAGGTAAAACATCTTATAGATATGTCTTTAAAGCTTGAAGGTTTACCAAGACACGCATCTACCCACGCAGCAGGTGTTGTTATATGTGATAAACCAGTTATGGACTATGTCCCTCTTAACACAAATGATGGAGTTATTACTACCCAATTTCCTATGACAACATTAGAAGAGTTAGGGCTTTTAAAAATGGACTTTTTAGGCCTTAGAACTCTAACAGTTATTCAAGATGCTTTTAACGAAATAAATCGTATACACAATTTAAATATTAGTGAAAATGATATAGATTATAAAGATTCTAAAATATATGAGCTTATTTCAACAGGAAATACAGATGGTATATTTCAGCTTGAAAGTGCTGGTATGAAACAGTTTATGAAAGATTTAAAACCAGAATCTATTGAAGATATTATAGCAGGTGTATCTCTTTACAGACCAGGACCTATGGACTTTATACCAAAATATGTAAAGGGTAAAAATACTAAAACAGAAATTAAATATACCCACCCTCTTTTAGAACCTATATTAAAAACTACTTATGGCTGTATAGTTTATCAAGAGCAAGTTATGCAAATAGTACAAGAGCTAGCAGGATACACTCTTGGGCGAAGCGACCTTTTAAGACGTGCTATGGGTAAAAAGAAAACAGATGAAATGGAGCTTGAACGTAAAAACTTTATATATGGTATAGAAGGTGAAGTTGATGGTTGTGTAAAAAGAGGTATTGATGAAAATATAGCAAATGAAATATTTAATGAAATGCAAGATTTTGCTAAATATGCTTTTAATAAATCTCACGCTGCAGCATATGCTGTTATAGCTTGTCAAACTGGTTGGTTAAAAGCTTACTATCCTGTGGAGTTTATGGCTGCCCTTTTAACAAGTGTTTCTGATAATGCAACAAAAATTTCTGAATATATAGCCGATATAAAAAGAATGAATATTGAGCTATTACCACCAGATATAAATGAAGGTTTTGACAAATTTAGTGTGTCTAATGGCAAAATAAGATTTAATCTTTCTGCTATAAAAAATGTTGGTAAATCTCTTATAAAAGCCTTAGTTATAGAACGTGAAAAAAATGGAAAGTTTAAATCTTTAAAAGATTTTCTAAAAAGATTAGATGGTGAGCTTAATTCTAGAGCTATTGAATGTTTAATAAAAGCAGGTGCTTTTGATTCTTTAGGTGGCAAACGTTCTCAATATCTTGCCGTTTATAAAAAATATTATGATAGCATTAATCAATTAAAAAAGACAACAATGCAAGGTCAGCTTGACCTTTTTTCTACTAATGCTTCTAATAGCGAAGATAATATAGATAAAGACACCTTACCTAATATACCAGAGCTTACAAAAAAAGAAATTTTAGCTTTAGAAAAAGAAATATTAGGCATATATATAAGTGGTCACCCTTTAGATGAATTTAATGAAGCATTAAAAAATTTTACAAGTAACACAACTTTAGATTTTATAGAAAACGAAAATAATGAAATAGAAAATATAAAAGACAATCAAAAAGTTATTTTAGGTGGCTTAATAAATACTATTAACCTTAAATTTACTAAAACAAATAAACAGATGGCTTTTTTAACATTAGAAGATATGTTTGGCACAATAGAAATCATTGTTTTTCCAGAAGTTTTTTCTAAATGCTATAAATATTTAAAAGAAGATAGTGTTATAATAGTAGAAGGTAAGGCAAGTATATCTGAAGACCAAAACCCTAAAATTATATGCTCTGATATAAAATCATATGAAATGATACAATATGCAAATAAAACTCTTTGGATAAAGCTTCCTTCAAATTTTAACATTACTATAAAAGATATAGAAAAAACATTATTAGAAAACAAAGGTTTTACCCCTGTTATAGTTTATGATGAGGCTAAAAAAACTAAGTTTAATCTAAATAATAGTCATTGGGTAAATATAACTGATAACTTTATAAAACAATTAGAATGTATAGTAGGTCCTTCTTGTGTAGTAATAAAATAGTTTATTTTTGTTAATTATATATTATATATTGGTAAAAAATAAATATAATACTTGACATATTTATTATATTTATATAGAATATTATGTATATATGTTATTTTTTTGTCAATTTCTATAATTTTAAAAATTTTTTAAAATAGTATTGACTAATATATACTTTTAATTGTAAAATTTATTTAAAGGTATTAAAAAATAAATCAATTAATTGAGGTGTTTTAATGGATAATCAAATTAAAAAAATTGGGATATTAACAAGTGGTGGTGATGCACCTGGTATGAATGCATCTATCCGTGCTGTTGTAAGAACTGCTCTTAAACATAATATAGAAGTAGTTGGCTTTATGCGTGGATATGAAGGTTTAATAAATAGTGATTATATAAACCTTGATAATAAAAGTGTTTCTGAAATAATGCAAAGAGGTGGCACTATCCTTTTATCTGCTCGTTGTAAAGAAATGATGACAGATGAAGGTAAACAAAAAGCTGTTAAAGTTTGTAAAGATTTAGGAATTGATGCTTTAGTTGTTATAGGTGGTGATGGCTCTTTAACTGGTGCATTACACTTATCTAAATTAGGCGTTAAAGTTATGGGTATACCTGGTACTATTGATTTAGATTTAGCTTGTTCAGAATATACTATTGGCTTTGATACTGCTGTAAACACTGCTATGGAAGCTATAAACAAAATAAGAGATACATCTTCTTCTCACGAACGTTGTACTATTATAGAAGTTATGGGTAGAAATTGTGGTGCTATAGCTTTATGGTGTGGTTTAATAAATGGTGCTGAAGAAGTTTTAATACCTGAAAAACCAGACATTACAGAAGAAGAAGTTATCAATCTTATTGAAAATAATAGAAAAAATGGTAAAATAAGCAATGTTATTATTTTAGCAGAAGGTTTTACAAAAGTTGAACCTCACGAATTTGCTAAAAAAATAGAAAAAACTACTGGTATAGAAACTAGAGCAACTGTATTAGGACATCTTCAAAGAGGTGGTTCTCCTACTGCTATTGATAGAATGCACGCATCTATGATGGGTTATAAAGCTGTTGAAGAGCTTTTAAAAGGTAATATTAATAGAATTATGATTTATAAAAATGGTAACTATGCAGATATTGACCTTGAAGAAGGCTTAAAAGCTACTAGAACATATGATGATAGCTTATATCAAACAATAAAAACATTTGCTTAATATATATAAAAGGAGTATTTAAAATTATGAGAAAAACTAAAATTATTGCTACATTAGGCCCTGTTAGTAATTCACCAGAAATGGTAAAAAAACTTATTGAAACTGGTATGAATGCTGTTCGTATCAACTTTTCTCACGGTAGCCACGAATCTCACGGCGAAACTATTAATACAGTGAAAAAAGTTAGAGAAGAATTAGGTATGCCTATTCCTCTTATCTTAGATACAAAAGGTCCAGAAATAAGAACTAAAGTTCTTAAAGAAGAACCTGTTAAGCTTGAAAAAGGTAATAAATTTATCCTTACTACTGATGATATAGAAGGCGATGCAACAAAAGTTTCTGTTACATACGAAGATTTCGCTAAAGACCTTCACGTTGGAGCAACAGTTTTAATTGATGATGGTTTAATTGAGCTTAAAGTTTTAGAAATAAATGGTAATGATGTTGTTTGTGAGATTATAAACAGTGGTATGTTGGGCTCTAGAAAAGGTATTAACCTTCCTAACGTTTCTATCAAATTACCTGCTCTTACAGAAAAAGATATTGATGATATCAAATTTGGTGTAAAAATGGGCTTTGACTACATTGCTGCATCTTTCATTCGTTCTGCTTCTGACGTATTATCTATACGTAAAGTTTTAGAAGAAAACGGTGGTTCTGATATTAAAATTATATCTAAAATAGAAAACCGTGAAGGTGTTGATAACATTGATTCTATTTTAGAAGTTACTGATGGTATAATGGTTGCTCGTGGTGACCTTGGTGTAGAAATTCCTTTTGAAGAAGTACCTATTATCCAAAAACAATTAATTGATAAATGTAAAGCTAAAGGTAAATTAGTTGTTACTGCTACTCAAATGTTAGAATCTATGATTACTAACCCTCGTCCTACTAGAGCAGAAGCTAGTGACGTTGCTAATGCTATCTTTGATGGTACAGATGCTATTATGTTATCTGGTGAAACTGCAAAAGGTAGCTTCCCTGTTGAAGCAGTTAATGCTATGGTTAGAATAGCTACAAAAATTGAATCTTCTATTAACTATGTAGAAAAATTCTATAACAATGCTAGTGCTAAAACTACTAACATTACAGATGCTATAAGCCATGCTACTTGTACAACTGCTAGCGACTTAAATGCTCCTTGTATTGTTGCTGTTACAAAATCTGGTCTTACTGTTAGAGAAGTTTCTAAATACAGACCACAATCTATTATTTTAGGTTTAACTCCTGATGAAAGAGTACAAAGACAATTAAATCTTACTTGGGGTTGCTACCCTTATTTAGTAAATATTGATAATATCTCTTCTGGAGATTTATTCCAAAATACAGCTAATATAGCTAATGAAAAAGGATTTGCTCAAAAAGGTGACGTAATTGTTACTGTTGGTGGTACTCCTATTGGTCAAACTGGTTCTACTAACACTTTAAAAGCACAAACTTTATAATAAATTTATAAAAAAATAAAAGGCTTAATAGCCTTTTATTTTTTTATTTCTGGGTTAAAATAATGTTTTCTACAAGTAGATATAAAATAATCTTCCCCCTCTTGTGTATCACCTATAACAACTGTGTTACCTGTGTCTGATTGTAATATTGGTTTTCCATTTTTTATTCTTAAATTCATAGTTGCTTTTTTATCACAAAAATGACAAACACTTTTTATTTCTTGTATACTATCTGCAAAATATAAAAGTGCTTTTGAGCCTTCAAAAAGTTCACCTTTTATATAGCTGTTTTTTAAACCATAACATATAACTGGTATTTTTAAAAAATCTACTATTTCTGTAAGCTCCATAACCTGTTTCTTAGTTAAAAATTGTGCTTCATCTATTAATATACAATTTATCTTTTGGTCATTTTGATTTTTTATAAAATCATATAGATTAGTATCTTTATTAAAGCAAAAACATTTATGTTTATATGTTAATGCCCTACTCTCTATAAAACCATCTTCTGTTCTTGTATCTAAATTAGACCTAAGACAAACTATATTTTTACCTTGATTTTCATATTTATGCGCTGTCATTAAAAGGTCTGCCGATTTAGATGCATCCATAGTTCCATATTTAAAATATAATTTTGCCATTTTTATCTCCATTAATCTATTTTTTCTGTTTCTTGTTGTTCTTTAGTATCTTTAGTGCTATCTAATGTTTGATTTATAATGTTTATCATAATATCTTTTGTGAGACTTCCTGATACATATCCATATACCTTACTATCTTTATTAATCATAAATGTAGTAGGAAAAGCTCTTATACCATAATTAGCTAATACATCACCTGTTTCATCAAAAAGTATAGGGAATGTGTACCCTTTTTCTTCTATAAATTTTACTATTTCTTCTTTAGATACATCACTATTATTTGGATATTCTTTTGAAGATGGATTTGCTACACCAAGTATAACAACATCTTCTTCATTTAAACCATATTCTTTATAAAGTTCTTCTATATGAGGCATCTCTATCAAACAAGGGTTACACCAAGTAGCCCAAAAATTAAGAAATACAACCTTATCTTTATAATCTGACAATGTATGTTCATTACCATATTGGTCTGTAAGTGTAAAATCAAATATATCTGGCAATTCTTCTGTATCTGTTGTATTTTCTGTTTTTTGTGTTGTTTCTTCTGTTTCAGTTTCTGTCAATTCTGTTTCGCTTTCTATATTTTCAACAGAATTTTGATTTGATATAGTAACCTTATTTAGATACTTTGATAAACCATTCATATAACCTGTAAACGTCATTATACCTATAATAATTAATAATATACCACTTAATTTTATTGTATATTTTAAAATATTTTGATTTTTCTTAAAAAAGTTTAATACTTGTGTTGTAAATAAACCTAATAATAAAAATGGTAATATAAATCCTAAAGAGTACACACCTATTAAAATATTACTTTTTAAATGATTTTCTGCACTAGAAGATAATATTAAAACAGATGATAAAGCAGGTCCTACACAAGGTGTCCAAGCAAAGCTAAAAGTAAAACCCATAAGAAGTGCTAATAATGGATTAACCTCTTTTTTACTTATATCAAAATTAAATTTTCTTTCTTTTTGTAAAAACTTAAAGTCAAATAACCCAAGTTGAAAAAGACCTAATAAAACAATTATTATACCACCTATTCTAGTAAATAATAATTGCTGTTCATTAAAAATATTACCTAAGAAATAAAATGAATTTCCTAGTATAAAAAATGTAAAACTTACACCAATTGTAAAACATAATGTGTGAAAAAATACTTTTTTTCTATTATATACTATTGTTCCATCAGTTAATATTTTTTTTGCATTACCTGCTAAATATGTTATATAAATAGGTATTAATGGTAAAATACAAGAAGATAAAAAAGAAAGAACACCTTCTATAAATACTATTATAAAACTTATATGTTGTGAAATAGCTAAATTATTATTCATTTTATACCCCTTTCTATTTATTATTATTTATTATTATTTTTTCTATATAATCTTTATCTTTTAAGCCGTTTATTTTTTCTATTATGTTATTGTTTTTTATAATTACCATTGCTGGAACAGACATTATACCAAATTTTATTGCCAAGTCTGGGTTATCCTCAATATTTATTTTACCAATAGTTATGTTTTCGTTTTCCTTTTCTATTTCTTCTAATATATTATTTAATATTTTACAAGGAGCACAATTTGTTGCACCAAAATCTAAAATAACTAAATTATTATTATTTGCTACATATTCATCATAATTATTTTGTACAATTTCTACTATCATATATATTCCTTTCTGCTATACAATATTATCTAATTTTAAATTTGGATATGCATTTAAGTCTAAATCTGCAAAATTTCCTTTTAAATATTCATAATATCCTACACAGCCTATCATTGCTGCATTGTCTGTACATAATTTTAAACTAGGTATACAAAGCTTAATATTTTCTTTATCACAAGCTTCTTTCATTGTTTCACGTAAAAATGAGTTTGCAGAAACACCACCTGCTAGTGCTAATGTTTTTATATTTTTTTCTTTACAAGCTTTTATAGTTTTAAAAACTAATACATCTGCTACTGCTTGCTGAAAAGATGCTGCTAAATCTTCATTTTTAAATGGCATATTAGTCATTTTACTTTTGTTAACAAAATTTAATACTGCCGATTTTAAACCACTAAAGCTAAAATCATAATCATCTGTATCTATCATTACACGTGGTAAGTCTATTGCATATTTGTCACCTGTTTTTGCAAGTTTATCTATTTCTGGACCTCCAGGATAATTAAGCCCTATTGTTCTAGCTACCTTATCAAAAGCCTCCCCACAGGCATCATCTCTTGTTTTTCCTAATATTTTAAACTTTCCATAATCTTCTACATAAACTATATGGGTATGCCCACCTGATATAACAAGGCTTATAAATGGTGGCTCTAGCTCTTTATCTTCTATATAATTAGCATATATATGTCCCTCTATATGATGAACTGGTATAAGAGGTTTTTTTAAAGTGTATGCTAAAGATTTTGCATAGCTAACACCAACTAACAATGCACCAACAAGACCTGGTCCATATGTAACAGCAATAGCATCTATATCTTCAAGTTTTTTATTAGCTTGTTCTAATGCTTCATCTAAAACTATGTCTATAACTTCTATATGCTTTCTTGATGCTATTTCAGGAACAACACCACCAAAAGCTCTATGTGTATCTATTTGAGAAGATATAACATTAGATAAAACTTCTCTACCATTTTTTACAATAGCAATAGATGTTTCATCACAAGAGCTTTCTATGGCCAATATAATTATATCTTTTTTATTATCTTCCATACTATACCCTTTCTAACAAATTTATTTTTATGATTTATTATATCAGTAAATTAAATACAAATCAATTAATTTTTTAATACTTTTTATTTAATAATTACTATTATTAATAAAATTAATTTTATTTTTTTATTTTTGAGTTATTTTACAATAATAATGAAATATAATGAAGCATAAATGAACTATTTTGTATTACAAAAAAATATTGATTAATAATGGTTTAAATGATATAATTTTCTAGTAAATTAAAAGAATTTTTTAGAAAGGGTTTAAGTATGTCTAATATTAACAATATAGAAGAAATAAACAAAAGAAGAATTTTTGGTATAATATCTCACCCAGATGCTGGTAAAACAACATTAACAGAAAAATTGCTTTTACATGGTGGGGCTATTAGAGAAGCTGGTGCTGTTAAAGCTAGGCGAGGACGTTCTGCAAAGTCTGACTGGATGGAAATAGAAAAACAAAGGGGTATTTCTGTTACATCTTCGGTTATGCAGTTTGAATATAACGATAAAAAAATCTCTATTATGGATACACCAGGGCATAATGACTTTGGTGAAGATACTTATCGTATCCTAACTTCTGTTGATAGTGCTGTTATGGTTATAGATGCTGCAAAAGGTGTGGAGGCTCAAACTAAAAAACTTTTTAAAGTATGTAGTATGCGAGAAATACCTATTTTTACATTTGTTAATAAACTTGATAGAGAAGCAAACTCTCCTTTAGATTTATTAGAATCTTTAGAAGAGGCTTTAGGGCTGCCTTCTGTTGCTGTAACTTGGCCTATTGGTAGTGGTTCTATATTTGAGGGCATATATGATAGAAAAGAAAATAAAATTCATCTTTTTAAAACAAAAGAAACTATCAATTTATCTGAAAAAGGCGTATACGACGAAAAATTAGACAGCATATTATTACCAGAAAATTTAGAAAATCTTAGAATGGATATAGAATTGTTAGATGGTGCTGGTAATGAATTTGATTTAGATTTAATACTAAAAGGTAAACTTTCTCCTGTATTTTTTTGTACTGCTCTTTCTGATTTTGGTGTTACAGAATTTTTAGAACATTTTTTAAAAATATCTCCTCCACCATCTGATAGAAAAACAACAACAGGCAAAGTAAGTCCAACAGATGAATTTTTTAGTGGCTTTATATTTAAAATACAAGCTAATATGAACCCTGCTCATAGAGATAGATTAGCCTTTTTAAGAATTTGTTCTGGAACTTTTGAACGTGGTATGAATGTTACATTATCAAGAACAGGTAAACAATTTAAGTTAAATCAATCTACACAGCTTATGGCAAATGAACGAGAAACAATAGACATAGCTTGTGCTGGAGATGTTATAGGTATATATGATTCTGGTAACTATCAAGTTGGTGATACATTAACAAATAGTAATGAAAAAATATTCTTTGAACCTTTACCAACCTTCCCTCCAGAACTTTTTATGAAGGTTAGACCAATTAATACTATGAAAGCAAAGCATTTTCAAAAGGGTGTAGACCAGCTAGCTCAAGAAGGTGCTATACAGGTATATAGAAATGAATTTAATGAAGTTATATTAGGAGCAGTAGGACAATTACAATTTGAAGTTTTTGAACACCGTATAAAAAATGAATATAACTCTGATATAAGGATGGAACCTATTAGCTTTACTGTTGCTAGATGGGTAAAATGTGATGATATAGAAAAATTAAAAGATTTTCAAAATTCTAGATGTACATTAGTTTTTGACCATTTTGATAGACCAATATTATTATTTGCAAATCAATATACATTAGATACTTTTGTAGAAAGAAACCCAGATTTAAAACTTATAGATGCATTAAATGTTCAAACTGAACTATAATTATTATAAAATATTATATTATTAATCGTTATTTATTATAAAATTAATATAATTAGTAATTATTATTTATTAATTTTAACTATTAATTTTTTTATTTAATATATCTATTGATTTTTTATATAATTTATAGTATCATATAAGAATAATTATCATCTAATAAGGAGGTGCCCTATGAAAATTCTTATAGAAAATCTTAAAAATAATAACTTAAAAGTTACTCCTCAAAGATTAACTATCTATAACTATCTATATCATAACCATATTCACCCTAGTGCAGAAACTATTTATAATAATATAAAAGAGCAAAACCCTACTATAAGCCTTGCAACTGTTTATAAAACTTTAAAATCTTTAAAAGATTCGGGTCTTGTTCAAGAAATAAATGTTGGTGAAGATAGCTTTAGATATGATGTACAAATTACCCCTCATTCTCATATAATTTGTACAAAATGTAATAGTATTGTTGACTATTTTCCTGAAGATAACTTTATTGATAGTATACAAGATAAAGTTGCTAAAGAAACTAACTTTCAGGTTACTTCACATCAAATGTATTTTTATGGCACTTGCAAAGATTGTTTAAATAGTTAATTTATAATAAAAAGTGTAGGTATAATTACCTACACTTTTTATTATAAATCTAAAAAATTATATTCTGTTATTTCATTTAAATAAATTTCCATATTATGCTTTAAATAAATGCAACAAGCCAGTCTAATACCATCTTCTAACTCGTATTTAGATAATTTCATTTTATCTAAATTAGTTGGCTGTTCTATACCTTTTAAAACTTTAATTTTACAATTGCCACATCTACCATTAGCACCACAAGGAAAAATAAAATTAATATTTTCATTTTTTAAAATATCTTTTAACATTTCTCCTTCTTTACATTTTATATTATATATATTTTGGTTTGTATTTATTTTTAAATTAATCATAATATCACCTTAATTCATTTTTTATATATTATACATTATTTTAAATAATATATCAATAATATAAAATTTATAAAATACTTAAATTTATTTTTATATAATAAATTAAAAAATTTTTTATTTTTTGTAAAAAATAGTTTAATTTATATACTTTTTAAGTTATTATATATAAAGCTATATATTCTAAAATACATTATAATATAAAATGGAGGTATAAATATGATATATACATTAACTTTTAATCCTGCTCTAGACTATATTTTAAATATTGATAATATGGAAATTGGTAAAACTAATCGAAGTAAAAAAGAAGAAATTTATGTAGGTGGTAAAGGTATAAATGTTTCTATTGTATTAAAAAACTTAGGCATAAATAGCAAATGTTTAGGTTTTTATGGTGGTTTTGTAGGCAATGAAATAATTAAAATTTTAAGTAGTTTTGGCTGTAATTGTGACTTTATAGAAATACCTGAAAATAGCCGAATAAATATAAAAATAAAATCTACTAAAGAAACAGAATTAAATGCACAAGGCCCTAATATATCTAAAAATCATATTGAAGAACTTTTTAAAAAAATAGATAATTTAAAAGATAATGATATTCTTATTTTAGCAGGTTCTATACCAAATACACTTCCTTCAGATATGTATGAAAAAATTCAAGAAAGATTAAAACATAAAAATATTAAAATTATAGTTGATGCTACTAAAGATTTACTATTAAATTCATTAAAATATAAGCCATTTTTAATAAAACCTAATAAAGATGAGCTTGGTGAAATATTTAATGTAACAATAAAAAATGATAATGATTTATTAATTTATAGCAAAAAATTAAAAGAATATGGTGCTAAAAATGTTCTTATATCTTTAGGGGAAAATGGTGCATTTTTATTAGATGAAAACAATAATACTTATAGATTAAACTCTCCAAAAGGTAAATTAATAAATTCTGTTGGTGCTGGTGATTCTATGGTTGCTGGCTTTATATATGGATTTGAAAAATTTAAAGATTATGAAAAAGCATTTAAATATTCAATAGCAACAGGAAGTGCAACAGCTTTTTCAACTTGGCTTGCAGAAGAGAATAAAATAAATGAACTATTTAACAACTTATAAAAAATATAAGTGTATAGATAAAATCTATACACTTATATTTTTTAATTATAAATATTTATTATTTCAATATTTTGATAATATTTATTAATAATTTCTTCATATGTGTTACCTTGTTCACTCATTTTATTTGCTCCATATAAGCTAAGACCTACACAATGACCATATCCACCACCATATAAAGTCATTTTCTTTAAATATTCATTGTTATCATATATTTTATCAAAAACAAAATAGCTACTAGGAACAGTATTTACATTTTGTACTATTTGTCCATTATTATCTATTACAGAATTTAATGTAAAAGCTCTTTTTATTATTAAATCTGACATTAATAACACTGTATTTTTATCTCCCACTATTTCAAGCTCAATTATATTACCTGCTTCACCTCTTTTTTTAACATTTATATCTTTTATTTTACCTATATCATCTATTGGTTTATAAACATATTTATCACCTTCTAGTGTTTTTATTAAATATTTTTCATTTTTATATATTTCTTTTATATTGCTACTTATTTTTAAAATATCCTTTTCTTCTAAAGTTGTACTCCATCTAAACCATTTACTATCCTTTTCTATACTATTAATATCTTTAGTTTTATAAAAAATATTGGCATTTACCTCTTCTTGTAAATTTTCATATATATTATTTTGAAAATCCTTTATATGCAGTAAATATGGTTTGTTTTCTGTTGGATATGTATGATAATCTTTATTATGCCATATTTCTCCACTATTTCCTGTAACCCCAGGAGAATAGCTAAAATATGTAGGTTTTATAGCATTGTTATTATTTGTTAATATTATACCTTTTGTTTCTTCTACTGCTTGTTTAAATATATCTTCATTTGGCTTGTTATTATAAATTTGATATTTTGAGCTATCATCTAAATTAGCCCCTATATTTTTTAGATTATTTTCATTTATATAGTTAATAACAGTTGTTCTATATATTATACTTACAGTTTTTAACATCTCTAAATTTTTATATTCATTGCCATTGCTAGCTAGTACACTTTCTAAATATTTTTCTATATTTATTTCATTTATAATAATATATTTATCATTTATTTTAGTAATTTCTAGTTTTTCATAAAATATAGGCTCAGAATAACTCCTCTTTAAATTTTCAAATATTATGCCTTCATTTTTATTAACTGGCTCTATAACTATAATCTCATTTTGTCCTATTGAAAAATCTTGTCCTTTTTTTATATGTAAACTTGGCAAAATTTTTTCTTGACCTTTTACCATAACCTTTAAACCACTATTAGCTTTTAGCTTTATTTCATCAAAATATAAATTATTATAGCTACTATCATTTATAGCAACTCTTACTTGTTCATATATTAGGCTTTTATCTATAATAGCTCCATATATTTTATTTTCATTACCTTTAGTAAAATATGTTGCTATATCTTGTCCTATAATTAAATCATCTAAATTATTCATAGATAAATTGTTATTTGTATTATTATAAACTTTAAAATCTTTATCTAAAACATAGTTTGTATTATTTAATCTAAGGGTATTATTATCTACTCTGTTTATTATTCCTCTAGTTGTTTGATTATAATACTCTATATATAAAGCTTCATCTCCATTTATTTTTATGTCTGCTAAAATATTATTATCTTGTAATTTAATATTTTCATCTTTTACATATAGTCTCTTTTTTGCACCGCCTATAAATATATCTATAAAATTTTTACCAGTTTTTTCTATATAGCATCTTTTTAAAATAGGTTCTGTTTCTAAAATTTCTGTTATTGCTATTACCTCTTTTTCTCTTGTTAATACTTTTATTTTGGTATTTATATATTTTTCTATATTAATGCCTTCAAAAGAATATAAACCTTTATCTGTTATTGCATAGTCTTCTTTTAATTCCTTATTAGTTTCTTTTGTTGCCAATATAACTATCTCTTGTTCTTCAATATTTTCATCATTTATAATTTGATAATATATATCACACCAAAGAGCATAAGAAACAGGCTTGTCCTTATTTTTATCATCTATTTTAATCTTTTTATTTTTATCATATTTATTTATTAAATATTGTGTTTGAGTTATTGTTAAATTTCCCGTTGGGTCAAATTTATCTTCTAAAATTCCACTCATATCCCCATTTATATAAGCACAATTTATATACTTATTATACCAACTATCATCTTTTACATCATCAAAATCTATAATATTATCTAAAGCTAAAATTTCTTTTCTATTATAATTAGCTAATGCCATCATTTTAGAAACAGTTGCTCTATCTACGGGATAGTCATTTCCTATTATACCAACTTTAATTTCTTCTTTTTTTTCAATATTATTTGAGCAACCTGTTAATATAAATAATATTGTAAAAATAATAAATAGCATTCTATTATTCATAATATTTCCTCCTTAAGTAAATAATACTTATATAAATATATGAATAAAAAATGCTATTATTACTTATTTTGTTATTTTTATAAATATAAATTCATTAATAATGCATCATAATATATATTATTTATACAAAAAAACTTTTTATATATACCTATGTTTTCAAAACCTAATTTTTCATATAATTTTATCCCTCTATCATTGTCCACTCTTACTTGAAGCTCTATAACTGAAATATTTATATCTTTTGCAAATTTAATTAAGCTAGAAACCATTTTTTCACCTATTTTTATACCCCAATATTTTTTACTAACCGATATAGCAAGATTTACTCTATGTTTTAATCTTTCTTTATTAAATCCTTGTAAAAATCCAATAGATACTATTTGATTATTAATTATACCTAATAACATAATATTATTATAACTATTATTTATATTTTCTATTATATTTTCTTGAGCTTGTATTGACATATTTTTAAAGCCATCTTTACCAAATAATAAATTATCACTTTCTCCACCAACTTTATTAAAATAATCTATTATATTTTTGGCATCATCTTTATTTGCTTTTCGTATTAATAATTCATTCATAATATCACCTCATTAAATATTTTAATAATTTTACCATTAATAACTATATTTTTCAATAAATATAGACTAATAGCTTATTTTTATGTTATTATAACTACATAAAAAGTAAGAAAGGTGAAAAATATGCTAATAAGAAAAGATTATACTTGCCCATTAGAGCTTGTTCACGATATGATGAAAGGTAAATGGAAGTGCATTATTATTTGGCGACTTCGTCTAGGAGCAACAATGCCCTCTAGTCTATTAAAAGATATATGTGGTATAACAGAAAAAATGTTACATCAACATTTAAAAGAGCTTATAAGTTATGGTCTAGTTGATAAGCATACATACGGTAAATACCCGTTAAAAACAGAATATTTTTTAACTGATATGGGTAAAGATATTTTAAAAGCTCTAGAGATATATCAAAAAGTTGGTATTGAATATATGATAAAAAATGGACAAGATGCTATATTAAAAGAAAAAGGACTTATTTAATACTAACAAAAAAGTGGGTAATTTACAAATTTTCAATTTATAATATAATAAATATATAAATTAATTATATTATGGAGGAAATAATATGAAAGTAACTAGTAAAGGTATTGTAAATGGTGTTATAGAAGATAAATATGGTAAAAGAGGTCAATGTAATGAATTTGGTATGCCTATATACTCTCTACCTTTAAAAATTGAAGATGCACCTACTAACGCTGTTAGTTATGCTATTTTTTTAGAAGATAAAGATGCTTACCCTGTAAGCGGTGGTTTTTCTTGGGTACATTGGACTGCTTGTAATATTACAAAAACAGAGCTTGAAGAAAATGAAAGCCAAAACGCAAATTTTATTCAAGGTGTTAATAGCTGGATAAGTATGCGAGGAGGTAGCAACCCACCAGAACTTTGTTCTTATTATGGTGGTATGGCTCCACCAGATAAAGAACATACTTATGAAATAAATGTATATGCATTAGATTGTATGCTAGATTTAAAAAATGGTTTTTATATGAATGAACTTTTTAATGCTATGGAAGGACATATTTTAGACCATTATAACTTAAAAGGTACTTATAAAAACTAATATAAATAAAAAACAGTAGATAAAATCTACTGTTTTTTATTTATATTAGCCTATTTAATTGTCTTTTATTTTTACCTCATTATAAACATCTCTTTTAGATATGCCTCTGTCTTTAGCAACTTTTTTCATAGCTTCTTTAATGTCCATACCCATAGATAAATATTGTTCTAAATGTTCTTTTATAGAAATATTAGCTATTTCTTCTTGTTGCCTATTTAAAACTTCATTTTCATCAGCACCTTCTATTACTAAAACATATTCACCTTTAGGGTCATTATTTTTAAAATATTGTATAGCATCTAATAAATTAGTTTTAAATACATTTTCATATTTTTTAGTAAGCTCTTTTACAATGGATATATTTCTATTGCCTATTTGCTCATAAATTTCTTCAAGGGTTTGTAAAAGATGATGAGGTGCTTCATATAATATGTACGTTCTTGTATCGTCTTTTAATCTTTGTATAACTTCTTTTTTTGCCTTTTTGTTAGAGGGTAAAAAGCCTTCAAAACAATAACTTCTTGTTTTTATACCAGATAAAATTAAAGCAGTGATAGATGCAGTAGCACCAGGTAGAACAGTAACTTCTATATTGTTTTCATAACATAGTTTAATTAAATCTTCTCCTGGGTCACATATACCAGGCATACCTGCATCACTAACTAAAGCAATATTTTTACCATCTAATAATAAATTTATAAGTTTTTTACCTTTAGCATCTTTATTATGTTCGTGATAACTTTCTAAAGGTGTTTTTATTTCATAATGGTTTAATAACTTAATAGTATGTCTTGTATCTTCAGATGCTATTAAATCTACCTCTTTTAACGTTTCTAAACATCTTAATGTAATATCTTTTAAGTTGCCAATAGGAGTTGCACAAACATATAATTTACCTAACATTTTTATCTCCTTTTAATTATAGTATATTTTATTTATTTCATCTGTATATTGTCTATCTTTGTTATAAACTATAAGATTAGGTAAAACTTTTAAGAAAGCATTTGCATTTTTAACACTTTCTATCAAAATCATATTAGGCTCTTTATCTTTATAAGGTTGTACAAATCTTATAGTTTTTGGCTCAAGCTTATATTTTCTTAAAGTGCATATTATATCACAAAGTCTATTTGGCCTATGAACCATATAAAATTTACCGCTTGGCTTTAATAAAAGCGATGTAGCTTTAATAATATCTTCAAGATTACAAAAAATTTCGTGTCTAGCAATAGCCTTAGAGTCATATTCATTAACTATACCACCTCCAACGTTCATATATGGAGGGTTACTGGTTACAACATTTATAGAGTTTTTTTCAAATTTATCAAATACATTTTTTATATCTAAATGAAATATTTCTATTTTTTCATTTAATTTATTAAGGGTCACGCTTCTTTTTGCCATATCAACACTTTCTTCTTGTATATCTATTGCAAAAAATTTTTTTGCGTTAGTTTTTGCACTCATAAGAATTGGTATTATACCTGTTCCTGTGCCTATATCAAATACTACATCATCTTTTTTAGCCTTAGCAAAATCTGATAATAAAACAGCATCTATTCCAAAGCAAAACTTTTTAGGGTCTTGTATAATAGCATATCCATTTCTGTGTAAATCATCTATTCGTTCATTTTCTTTTAATAAAATATCCATTAGTCTTCAATACCTTTAAGCTCTTCCATACATATTTCTTCTTTTACTATTTTTCTTTTTATAATTTCTATTTCAGATACATTAAAAAATTCTATGTTAGGTATATCTTGTTCATTTTTTCTAATAGCAGCTTTTATAGTTTGCCTTAAAACATTTACAGATAAAACTTCACCTGTACCCTTTTCTGTTTTTATAATGTCACCTTCATTTGGTAAATTTTTAGTAAGTTCTTCATAAGCTTCTTGTTCATACTTTAAGCAACACATAAGCCTACCACAAGCACCAGATATTTTGGTAGGGTTTAAAGATAATTTTTGGTCTTTAGCCATTTTTATAGAAACAGGTTGAAAATCTCTTAAAAATGTTGCACAGCATAAAGGACGTCCACATATACCTATACCATTTACAATTTTAGCTTCATCTCTAACACCTATTTGCCTTAGCTCTATTCTCATTTTAAAAATTGCTGCTAATTCTTTTACAAGCTCTCTAAAATCTACTCTACCATCAGATGTAAAATAAAATATAATTTTATTAAGGTCGTAAGTAAGTGTAATATCTATAAGCTTCATATCCAAATTATATTTTTTTACTTTTTCTATAAAGATAGAGTATGCTTCTTTTTCTTTTTCTAAATTTTTTTTATGCTGAATAGTATCTTCTTCTGTGGCCAATCTAACAATAGGCTTTATTTCAAAATTTATTTTCTCATCATCTATTGTTTTATTTTCTATTTCTACTATACCATATCTTAAACCTTGAGATGTTTCTACTATAACTGGTTGGTTTTTATTAATAATTTCTCCTTTAGGGTCAAAATAATATATTTTTCCCCCCTTTTTTAATCTAACACCAATTATTTCTGCCATTTTATTTCTCCTTTAATTTTAAAAATAAACATTCCATAGTCATATTAAAATTAGAGTTTTGCTCTAAATATAATTTAGCTTTTAATAAAGCTTCTATTTTGTTAACTAAATTTTTAGTAGACATATTAGATATTTCTTTAATATTTGTTTTAATATCAGTTTGTATAATCATATTAAAATTATTAGTTTGTTTAAATATTAAGCTATCTCTATAAACTAATAAGTATATATCTAATATATCGTTTATATCTTCTTTTATATCTTCATATTTTTTTATTAGGTTATACATTTGTATAAGGTCTAAACTATCTAATTTTACAATATCATTTATAATATCTTGTCTAAAATTAATAAACTTTTCTGAATATGCTATATTTAAAGCCCTTCCTATACTACCTCGTGAATATATAGAGTAAAATTTTGCCATAGTTTGATTTATATTTTTATTTATCAAAAATTGTTTAATTATAGCTGGAGATAAAGGCTTTATTTTAAATAAAACACACCTTGATAATATTGTAGGTAAAAAACTATTATAATTTTTAGATAATAATATAAATATTGCAAAATTAGGTGGTTCTTCTATTGTTTTTAATATTGCATTTTGAGCTTGCACAGTCATATTGTGTGCATCTTTTATAATAAAAACTTTATATTTATATTTAAAAGGTTTTGTTTCTAGATTTTTAATAATATTTTCTCTAACATCAGACACACCCAAACTTTTTTTATCACTTTCTATAAAGAAAAAATCTGGGTTATTACCTGTTTCAAAGCTAATACAAGAAGAACAACTTAAACAAGGTTTAGATTTGCTATTTTCACATAATAAAAGTTTAGCAAAAGTTTTTGATATAAGCTGTTTTCCTGTTTTTTCTTTTCCGTCTAAAATATATGCGTGAGATACAGTGTTATTTTCACTTGATTTTATAAAACTATTAACTATATTTTCATTCCCAACGATATTTTCAAATGTATACATATTATATAATAAGGTCTAATAAAAGACCTCTTATTTCTCCTGTTTTATCTAATATAGCTATATGGTTTTTTTCTGATTTTATAAGCTCTTGGGCAAGCTCATCTAAATCTTTATTTACAAGCTTTACTATACCATATACCCTATGTCTACCTCTTCTATCTAAAAAATTTTCTCTAGAAAATTGATGACTATTGGTTACTACTTCGTTCATAAATTCTGTTATAAGGCTTCTATATTTTTTCATATCTTTTATATCCATATGTTCAGATATTTTTTTACCTTGAACAGTTATCTCATCTATAAGCCCATTTAATTTTTGCATAAGGTTATCATTTTCTACCTTATTTAAAGTAAATTTAAATTCTTCTGTTTCTTGAACTTCTTTTTTCTGTTCAACTGAAGGTAAAGTTTCTAACCTTATATCACTTACCTTTAAATCCATAAAATCTATCTCCTTTTAAACTTTAACAAATTTATCTACATCTACAACAAAAATAGTTGCACCACCTATTGTAACTTCTATTGGAGGCTGAGAATAATTGTTACCAGTAATATCTATTCCATTTGCAAATTGCTTTTTGCTATGACCTTCTTTTTTTATAACATCTATAACAAAGTCAACTTTTTCGTCTTCAACACCGCATATTAAGGTTGTATTACCAACTTTTAAAAATCCACCTGTACTAGCAAGCTTTGTAACACTAAACCCCTCAACATTTAAAGCATTCATTATATTAAAGCTATCATCATCTTTAACTATTGCCATAACAAGCTTCATAACTATACCTCCTTAAAAGAACATTTTTTCTAAATTATCTATTATATTTTTATGAACTTTATCTATAGATTGTAAAGCATTTATAACCTTTATTCTTTCACTATTTTGTTCTATTAATATTTTGTATCCTTCATAAACTTTTTTATAAAAATAGTCTTTTTCACTTTCTAGTCTATCTAGCTCTTTTTGTTCTTTTTTTCTTTCTATTGCTTTATCTGGTGCTAAATCTAAAAAAAATGTTATATCTGGTATTAACCCACCAGTTGCAATATTATTTATTTTCTTTATAATATCTATACCAATATTTCTTGCTATACCTTGGTATACAATGCTAGAATCTACAAATCTATCACATATAACAATAGAGCCCTTTTTAAGCTCAGGAACAATAACTTGATTTACAAGCTGTGCTCTAGATGCTGCATATAATAAAGCTTCTGTCATACAGTTCATTTCTTTATTTTCTATATCTAAAATTATATTTCTTATTTTTTCACCAATATTAGTACTACCAGGCTCTCTAACTAATACAACATTAAATCCTTTTTTTTTAAGATAATCATTTAAAAGTTTTAATTGAGTACTTTTACCTGCCCCATCAGTACCTTCCATAGTAATAAATAATCCTGACATATAATCTCCTAATCAAAATATTTTATTTTTATTATATCACAATAATGTATAATTTTAAAGAAAAAATATTAAGATTCTTGTTTATAAATAATTATTAATAATACTAATAAAAATAAAAACGTACATAAATAAATAGAATATATAGCTAGATATTTTACTAATATAATACCTGTGCTTACTCCTATACAAAACATACTAATAATACTTATATATTTAAAGAATATTTTTTTAGCATTTTTTTCTTTATATATAATCCATTTAGAAAAAAATTCCATTAAAGACCTTAAATTACCTGTACACATAATAGGAGCAAAAACATCTCCTTTTGATTTTTTAAATGTTCCTATCATTAAAGAACATATAAAAGATATTAAACATATAACTATTATAGTATGGTTTTTAAATATGCCAATACCTAATATAATAGTACATATTATATTTATGGATAAAACTATTTTTATCCATTTTTTATTTTCACTAAATTTATATATAAAAAACTGTGTAATAAAAATTGCTATACAAAAAGATAATATAGGTAAAATTCTTAAAAATGCACTAAAAAAATTTCCCTCTACTAAAAATATAGAAAAATATATTATATTACCTGTTTGAGTATTTGCAAATATTTTATCGTATAAAATATATGTATACGCATCTAAAAAACCACCTATAAAAGTCAAAATTAAACTTATATAAATATTTTCTTCTATATGTCCTAATTTATTATTTGTCATAACTAATCCTTTCAAAAAATTTATATTAAATTAATTATTATGTTATCATAAATTTTTAAATATTGTCAAGATTTGTTACTAAATATAAAAAATAGCTTGTAATAAAATAATTATTATGATATTATACTAATATAATGATATGTAGTTTTGAAAACTAGATTGGAGGTTTGTATGAATATATTTAAATCTTGGCGAGAGCCTATGAACGCTTTAACACATCTTATGGCACTAATATTTATTTGCCCTATTACAATATTTTTAATGTATCTAGGATATAAACAAGGTGGAAGTTATTATCTAATTTCATTTTTTATATTTAGTATATCTATTAGTTTATTATATTTAGCAAGTACAATATATCATATGTTGCCTGTAAGAGAAGATATTGTTAAACTATTAAAAAAAATTGACCATATGATGATATTTGTTCTAATAGCAGGAACATATACACCTGTTTGCCTAATCAAGTTAAATAATAAATTTGGATATAGTATACTATCTTTAGTATGGATAATTGCAATATTTGGTATAATTTTAAAAATTTTTTGGATAAATGCTCCAAGATGGTTTTCTACATCTATCTATATTATTATGGGTTGGTTATCTGTATTTGCTTTTTTCCCATTAATAAATGCAATAGAATTAAATGGCATTTTACTACTTTTATTAGGCGGAATAATATATACTATTGGTGCTATAATATATGCTACTAAATATCCTAAAATATCAATAAAATTTTTTGGTTTTCACGAGATATTTCATTTATTTGTTATAGGTGGTAGTATTTGTCATATAATATTTATGTTTAAATATGTTTTATAAATAGAAATAATAAAGGGTAGTCTGTAAATAAACTACCCTTTATTATTTCTATTGTATTTTTACTAAAATTATTTAACTTTTATTTTTACTATACTTCCTTTTTCTATAAAAATTCCCGCTTCTGGAACTTGTTCAAATACTTTTTTATTATTATCACTTTTTTCTGTATTTGAATCAACTTTTTCTATTGTATTTAATTGCTCATCTTGATTATTATTTTCAGATGTTTGCTCAATCTCTTCATTTTTTATTTCTAATTCTTTTTCTTTTTCAGTCATTTGCTCTTCAACAATAGAAACTTCAAATCCAAGGTCTTTTATAAGTTTTGTAGCTTCATCAACAGATAAGTTTTTAGTATCTGGAACAGCTACAAGTTCTTTTTTATCATCTTTAGATTCTACATATAATAAAATTTTTCCATTTTTATCTATACTTGTATTAGCTGGTGGTATCTGTTTTACAACCATATCTCCACCACCTCCAACAATTTGAAAATCTAACCCTGCTGAGTTTAATTCTTTTATTACTGTTTTCAAATCTTTATTAGTATAGTCTTTTAATAAAACTTGTTCACTAGATACCTGTTTATTTTCTGATACCATTTTTTCATTAGATGGTGGTATAGCTTTATATTCTATAATTTTTTCAAAATATGCTTTTACCATAGGTACTGGTGAAACTTCTCCAGCAGGTGCTTTTATATAATCTTTAGGCTTACTTATTGTAGCAAGCATAAGATATTCTGGGTCTTCTGCTGGCATATAAGCCGCAAAACCAAGTGAATAAATATTGTCAGCACGATTACCTTGTTGAGCAGTGGCAGTTTTACCACCTATATTATAACCTGGTATATTAGCTTTATAACCTGTTCCGCCTTCTTCTAAGGTTTCTATCATAGCAGTTCTTAAAAACTCAGAAGTATCTTCAGATATTACTTTTCTAACAACTTCTGGTGATTTTTCTTCTACAATATTTCCATTTTCATCTATTATCTGAGATACTACATAAGGCTTCATAATATTTCCACCATTTATAGTAGCTGCAAAAGATGTTATAATTTGTATAGGTGTTGCTGTAAAAGTTTGTCCAAATGCACTTGTAGCAAGCTCTGTAACATTTAACTTTTCTACTGGAACTATATATGTATCTGATTTTATTTCACCATATAAATCTATATCTGTTCTATAACCAAAGCCAAAATCTCTTTGATATTTATAAAAAGTATTTCTTCCTAGTTTATCTGCTATATCTAACATAGCCATATTACAAGACTTTTCTAAAGCTTCTGTAAGAGTAAGTGTTCCGTGGCCATCTCTTTTATGACATCTTATTTTATAATCTGCTACTTGTCTATATCCAGAGCAATAAAATGTTTCATTTTCACTTATAAGCCCTTCTTCTAAAGCTGCTGCAACTGTTATTGCTTTAAAAGTAGAACCTGGCTCCAATGCATCTGTTATAGTAACATTCTTCCATATAGAGTTTTTTATTTTTAGTTGCTCTTCTGGTGTCATTTTATCAAAATTAGCTTTATATGTAGGGTCTTCTAATAATGATATATTATTAGGATTATTTAAGTCAAAGTCTGGATATTGTGCCATTGATAAAATCTCACCTGTTTTTGGGTTCATAAGAATTATTGATACATTTTCAGGTGTATAAGTTGGGCTTAATGATTTATATGTATCTTCAACTATTTCTTCTGCATATTGTTGTAAAGTTAAGTCTAATGTTGTAACCAAATCATTTCCTTTTATAGGTTCTATATCGTTTGTAACAACAGAAGAATTACCATCATATGTTCTATAAATCCTACCTGGAGTACCTGTAAGTTGTTCATCATAAATTCTTTCTAATCCCCAGCTAGTATCTCCCATAATAAACCCTATTGTTTGAGCAGCTGTATTATTTTGTGGATAATTTCTTTGTGTGTCTGCTTCTAAATTTACTCCTGTAAGTTTTTTAGCCTCTAGTTCTTTACCTAAATCATAAGGTATTTTCTTTTTTATAACTTTCCAGTGAGTATCATTTTCTGGTTTTAAATTACCATTAGCATCTTTTACTAAATATGAATTTAATTCATTTATATCCATTTCTAGTATTGTAGCTACCTCTGTTAATATTTTATTTGTTTCTTCTGGTTCTAGCTCAGATAATATTCTTATATCTAATGCAACATTAAAAACAGTTGTACTTATAGCTAAAGGCTGATTATTTCTATCTAATATACTACCTCTATTAGGGTTTATAACTTTATCAGATACTTTATTTATTTGATTTTCAATAGCTTCTTTTTCAAACTCATCACCGCTTTGAGCTTTTATAGACATAACTCTAAATATACCAACAAAAGATAATGCTCCTGTAATAATAAACATTAAAAAAATTACTCTACCTTTTAAATGTTTCTTTTTCTTTCTTTTTTTACTAGATGTATTTCTATTTTTATTCATATTATTTATATTTGCTCTATTTCTACTCAATTATAATCAGTCCTTGTCAATATTTTTATATGTGGTTTATTTTTTAAATAGATTAGATACTTTTGTTAGAATAGTTTCTTCTTTTTCAATGTTACCTTTTTCAGAATAACTTTCTTTAGGAACATTTATATGTACTATTTGATGATTTGCTGGCTTTTGCATACCAAGTTCTGATGATGCTATATATTCTACATATTCTAAGTCCAAACTTTTAGCTAATTCTGTTTCTAAGTTTTTATTATTTTCTGTTATTTCTTTTAAATTTGCACTTAAAGCATCTACATCAAATCTTTTTTGTATAGTAAGTGCTTCTATAAAAATAATTGCTATTATAAATGTTGCTATCAAAGTAAATGTTGCTATAAATTTTAATGATAAAAATCTTAATCCTTGTTCTGCTTTAACATATCTTTCTTTTTTTATTTTTTTAATTCTTCTATTTATACTTCTGGGCTTATATTCTGGCTCATAATCGTGAGCTACTGATGTATAATTATAATAGTTATTTCTATTATTAAAGTTATATCTATTTCTTTGGTATTGCATACATTTACTCTCCTTTTATATTTGTTATTTTCTTTCAAAAACTCTAAGTTTTGCACTTCTTGAACGGTGATTAATTTCTAATTCTTCTTTTGATGGTACAATAGGCTTTCTTGTAATAACCTTACCTAAAGATTTTTTACCACAAGCACATATAGGTAAATCTCTAGGGCATATACAAGGGTTTTCTAGTTCTTTAAATACATTTTTTACTATTCTATCTTCTAGCGAATGAAATGTAATTATAGCTATTCTTCCATTTTTATTTAAAATATTTATCATATTTGTTATCGTATCTTTTAATATTTCAAGCTCACCATTAACTTCTATTCTTATAGCTTGAAATGTTCTTTTTGCTGGGTGTGGTCCATCTATTCTTGCACCTTTTGGTATAGCCTTTTTTATAATAGATACTAGTTCAAATGTTGTTTCTATTGGTTTAATTTTTCTTTCACTTTCTATAAATTCTGCTATTCTTTTTGACCATCTTTCTTCACCATATTGAGAAATTATTCGATTAAGTTCTTCTTTTGAGTATGTATTTACCACTGTATATGCTGAAAATTCTTTTCTAGTGTCCATACGCATATCTAAAGGAGCATCTTGCATATAAGAAAAACCTCTATATCCTTCATCTAATTGATGTGAAGAAACACCTAAATCTAATAAAATACCATCTACCCCAACATTAGATAAATTAAGAGAATTATATATTTCATTTATGTTAGAAAAATTACTATGTACAAATGTTACGTTATTAAAACAAGCTAACCTTTCTTTACCTGTTTTTATAGCATTTTCATCTTGGTCTATACATATTAATTGACCTGTATTTTCTAATGCTTTTGCTATTTGGATGGAATGCCCTGCTCCACCCATAGTTCCATCAATATAAATACCATTTTTTTTAATATTTAAACTTTCAATACATTCGTTTAAAAGTACAGATATATGTTCAAAATTCATAAAATCACCTATATGCCAAGCTCTGCCATTCTTTCTGCTAATTCATTGTCTATAAAATTATCTTCATCGTTATATACTTCCCAGCTTTCTTTGCTCCAAATCTCTACCTTGTTTACCACACCAATAGACACAATTTCTTTTGATATATTAGCGTGTTTTCTAAGGTTTTGTGGTATTATAATTCTACCTTGAGCATCTGGTTCACATTCACAAGCACCAGAAAAAAGAAAACGAAAAAAGCGTCTAACTCCTTCATCTGTGGTAGGAAATTTTTTCATTTTTTCTTCAAATGCCTTCCATTCTTCCATGGTATAAATAACAAGACATTTATCTAAACCTTTAGTGAGTATAAATGTTTGCCCTAGTTCTTCTCTAAACTTTGCTGGGATAATAGCTCTACCTTTAGCATCAATATTATGATGATATTCACCCATAAACATAAAAACTCACCAACCTTATACCACAATATACCACTTTTTAACCATATTAAACCACTTTTATTAATTTTAATATATTTTTTATAATTTTTCAACTAAATTTTAAAATTTTTTCAAAAAAAATTATAATTTAGTATTTAATTTTTAATTATAATTAATATACTAATATTTTATATATTTAAAAATATTTTTTCACCTATTATAAAAATTGATAAATTTGACGATATTAAACATAAGGAGGTGTTTTTTTGAATATCAACCCACAAAATATTCTTACTAAATTTTTATATAATAATATATCTCAAAATATTGAATTAGAAAATGTTAATATAGTAAATAAAACATTAGAAAATATAAATAATAATTTAGAAAAAACAAAAGAAAATAACTTAGACCTATTAAATTCTAATGAGGAATTAAAACTACTATTAAATAGTCTTAATCAAGCTCCAACTAAAGAAAATATAGATTTAATAAAAATATTGGTAAAAAATAATTTACCTATTACTAAAGATAACCTTCAAGATATAATTAAATCTACAAAAATTTTTAAAGATTATCCAATAGAAAAAGCATTATTTTTAATAGAAAATAAAATAAAACCAAATATAAACATAGGTGAACAAATTGACAATTACATATCTAAAAATACTTTAATAGACAAACAAATTGAAAGTATATTTTCAAATTTAAATTTTTCTAAAAATAATGACTTGTCTTTTGTAGATATATTTAAAAATACAAGCTTTGAAAATACCTCTAATATTAATTTTAATGTACTTAAAGATTTAAAAACTGAACTTTTACAAAATATAGATTTATCTAAAAATAATTTATTAACCAACTCATTAAATAAATTAATAAATAGTAACAATAGCTCCTATAATAATATTAATAATTATAATAAATCTACTATATTAAAAGAGATAATAGATTTTACAATAAGCGAAAATTTATTAATAAATACTAAAAACTTAAATATTTTTGAAAAACTAATTAACTCTTATGATGCAACTTTTAATAATTTATATAATAATAATCTAAAAGAAAATATTAATAGTTTAATATCATTAATAGATAATGATTCATTAATTTTTTTACAAAAAGAGCTATTTAATATAATAAATTCAAATCCTAAGCTAAATTTAAAATTTAAAGATGCTATTACTAACTTTAATATTTTTCAAAAAAAAGTAAAATTTTTTGAATTTAAAAATTCTTCAATAGAAGAATTAAACAAATATTTTGATGATATATCAACAATATCAAAAAATTTAAAAAATAGTATTGATAATATACAAGATAGTAAAATAGAAAACATTATAAATAATTTAGATAGTCTTAATAAAAATATAGATTTTATGAACAATTTAAAAAGTAGTATATTTTTACAAATTCCTGTAAATATAAATAATTTTTCTACTACTGCAGAGCTTTTAATATTCTCTAATAAGAAAAATAAAAATAATATAAAAAACAATAAAAGTGGTTCTGCATTAATTTCGTTAAATCTACTAAATTTAGGTAAATTAGAAGTTTTTATTAATAAAATTAATTCAGATATTAGCTGTCAATTTAAATTAGAAAAAGATAGTATAAAATCATTAATAAAAGAAAATATTTTACTATTAGATAATTATCTAAAAGATAAAAATCTTATCCTAAAAGACATCACCTTTAAAGATTTAGATGAAAGTTTTTCACTAATATCCTATGATAATGAAAATAATACATTAAATGATTTTAAATTAAGTAATTTTAATAAAAAGGCGTAATAATACTTGACAAAATTGCTTATAAGGATTATAATATAGTTAGAAAGATAGTTATACTATTAAAATCTTATGTGATAATTAATGTCTAGCATATAGTTTGATATTAATTATCATATAAGTGAGATTTAGACCCCATCACGCCTCTGTTTACAAGCGTACCATGATAGGGTTGTTTTTTTATCTTTAAAAATTTAATTATATGGAGTTTATTTTATGTCTAAAGAGAAAAATATTTATGAGCAACAGATAAATACACTTGTAGATAAAGGTATATTTATAGAAGATATACAAGAGACAATTAATATTTTATCTTCTTTGAGTTATTATACTATTATAGGTTATATACCTAATTTTACAGATAGTAATATAAATTATAAAGAAAAACTTAGTTTTAATTCTGTTTATAAGACATATTTGTTTGATAGAAGATTAAGAAATATTATTTTATACATATTAGAAATAATAGAAAATACTTTAAAAACAAAAATATCATATGCTATTCATATTGAAACTGGTGATTTTGGATATTTAAATAGTGAAAACTTTAAAGACCATAAAGAACATAAAATGCTCATCAATAATTTAAAAAGATTATTACAAAAAGATAAAAAAATAGAATTAGTAGACTATTATATTAAAGAATATAACCATAGATTACCTATAAGTATTTGTATAAATGTATTTACAATGGGTATGATTAATAGCTTATATAAAAATATAAATACTCCTATGCAAAAAATTGTTGCTAAAGAATATAATACAGGTGTAAATCAGCTTACAAGTTGGATAGAAAGTATTGTATATGTTAGAAACTTAGTAGCTCACTATATGAGAATGTATAATTTTAAGCTACAAAAAACTCCTGCTAATTGTAAAGTAAATCATCAATGTAATATTATTACTTATAGAATATTTGATATATTTCATATTATGAAATTTCTTGTTTTAGATAAAGAAGAATGGAATAATCACATTATACTAACATTAGAAGATTTAATAAATGAATATAAAGAATATATTGAACTAGATTTAATAGGCTTTTGTGATGATTGGAAAGATATATTAGTAAAATTTTAAAACATAGTATTATT
>CALWSN010000035.1 GCA_944384215.1 uncultured Clostridia bacterium
GCTAAAAGCTCATCTAATGTAGTTATTGGTTTAAAATTTTTAATTGATATTTTTCCAAACATAAGAACCTCCTTTGTAAACATTTACTAAATCAATATGTATGATACTATTAATATAACAAAAAATAGCACAAAGATAATTTAATTTAATCTTTGCACTATTATAACACACACTTGACCACCATAATAAACACCTTGAGGTTCATCAATTAAAACTAAAGCAATAACTTGAGGGTTTTCTGCTGGAGCAAAAGCAGAAAAAGATGCAATATATTTGCCACTTCTTCTAGGGAGTTTTTCGCTTGTAGCAGTTTTTCCACCTATTCTAAAACCAGGTAAGTATGCTTTATTACCTGTACCTTCAGAAACAACACTTTCAAGAATAGATTTCATTTGTTCAGATGTTTCTTTAGACACAGTTGTTCTTCCTGTTTCATAGCTTAATTCTTCAATAACATTACCATTTTCATCAATAATTTTTGTACCGAAGTGAGGGGTAATAAGTTGGCCACCATTTATAACAGAAGATATAGCTCTTAATAGTTGTAAAGGGGTAATTTGAAAAGACTGACCAAAGCTCATAGTAGCTAACTCTACTGGTCCAACATTTTCTTTTTTATGCATTATACCTACAGCTTCTCCAGGTAAATCTACACCAGTTTTTTCATTAAAACCAAAAATTTGCATATATTCATAAAATTTATCAGCACCTAGTTGTTCTCCAATTTCCATAAATACAGGGTTACAAGAATTTTGAACACCTTCAACAAAAGTTTGACTACCGTGACTTCTAGGTGAACGCCAACATTTTATATATCTACCACCAACAGTTTTACCTCCACTACAATTAAAATGAGTATCTGGTGTAACAATACCTTCTTCTAATCCCATAGCAGAAGTCATTACTTTAAAAGTGGAGCCTGGTTCATATGTATCATTTATGCTAAAATTTCTCCACATTTGATTAAGAGCATCATTTTTTTCTTTTTCAGACATATTATTCCAATTAGCCTTTAAATCTTCATTATTAATAGTAAAAGGTTCATTTAAATTAAAATCGGGTTCATTTGCCATAGCATAGATTTCGCCATTTTGAGGGTTCATAACTATAATAGAGCCTTTTTTTGCACCTTTTGCTTCTACGGCTTTTTCTAAAGCTTGCTCAGCATATTTTTGAATGTTTATATCTAAAGAGGTTACTAGTGTATATCCATTAGTTGGAGCAACTCTTTCTTGAATACCGTTTTTAAGTTCTATACCACGAGCGTCTGTTTCTGTTAAAATTTTACCTTGTTTACCTTTTAGATATTCATCATATTTAGATTCTAGACCTATTATACCTTGATTATCTTTACCTACAAAACCTATAACTTGTGATGCCATATTTTCATTAGGATATATTCTTTTTATATCTTCATCAACCATAACACCAGCTAAATTTAAATTTCTTATTTCATCAGCAGTTTCTTTGTCAACTTTTGTTTTAATCCTTTCTAATGCAACTTTTTTATTAACTTTTTTTAATACATCATCATATTTTAAATCTAGTTTCTCAGCTAATATATTAGCAACTTTTTCAGCTTCTTCTATTTGAGAGTTTATAACGCTAATAGAATAAACACTTTCATTAGTAGCTATCACATTATTGTTTCTATCTACAATCTCACCTCTTTTAGGTGATATTAGCCTATCTCTTGTTTGTTGTTCATAAGCCATTTTTTGATATTCTTCTGCTTTTATATATTGTATAAAAAATACTCTAAAAATAATAAATACAAATGACAATTGAAAGACTATTAGATAAAATATAATTTTCTTTTTGTTACCTATATTTAATTTATCCATAAATACCTCCTTAAATAAAGTTTAATATTTTACATTATATATTAAAAAACACATATATATTCTACTTTATTGACAATATTACTTTTATGGTTTTATAATTAATTTAATAATTAACAAAGAGGTATAAAAATGGAAAAGTATAAATTAGGAGATACTATAAGATTTTTAAGAAAGCAAATGAGATTAACACAAGAACAATTAGCAGAAGGAATATGCTCACCAATAACAATCTCTAGAATAGAATCTGGTGTTCAGTTTCCATCTGAAAATATATTAAAAATGATACTTAATAAATTAGGACAAGACCTTAATGGTATAAACTTAATTAATTTTAGTAAAAATAGCTCTTTAGAAAATTTATTTGATATAGCACAAAATTTTTTATTAAAAAGTAATTTTGATAAAACATCTTATATTATTAAAGAAATTTATCAACAACAAAATTTAGATACACTAGATAAACAGAGGCTAAATATGTTAGAGATAGGTTTAGAAATGGCATTAGAAATAAAAGAAACAGAAACAACATCAGATGTATTTATAGATAGAATATATGATGCATTAAAATTAACAAATAAAAATATAGATATTTTTAATATAGATAAAATGCCATTATCTTTGCAAGAAATAAATCTTTTATCATTTTTAGCCATTATTTTTTCTAATAATGGTAAATTAGATGACGCTATAAATATAGATAAAAACCTTCTAAAATGCTTTGATTTTTATAAAATAAAAACTTTAGAACAAAATGCAACACAGATTTTAATATCAATACACTTAGCACAATTTTATGAAGTAAAAGAAATGTATGATGAATCATTAGACACACTTGAAAAAGCCATTAATTTAAGTAAAAATAATGTTCATAATCCATTTTTATGTGAAATATGTTTTTTTAAAGGCAGAGTATTATATAAAAAGGGAAATAAAAAAGAAGGAGTAAAATTATTAAAAGATATATATCCATATTTTAAATTAGTAGATAATAAAAATTTGGTGTATTATATAGAAAAATTTATAAACCAATAAAAATTTAACATCAAACGATATGTAATATAAATATTTTAGATGATATTATCTCTATATAAAATTTATTTTATTAAGAGGTGATTAAATGTTTAAATATTTTTACAAAGATAAAAAGCTTTTATTTATAAGTGTTTTAATAATGAAAGCTTTAACAATTATAATGTCTGTTTTTATATCTGTTATTTTAAGTAAAATAATAAATATTATAACTTTATTAAGTGGTACATTTAATACAAAACCATTGTTAAATATATTTATTTTTAGTGTTATATTTGTTAGTATATTAGGTATATTAGACTATTTTCAAAAATATTTAATAGCAAAACTTATAAAAAATATAATTCAAGATATAAGAATAGATGTTATGAAAGGTATTTTAAATACTAATATTTTTGAATATAGAAAAAATAGTGTTGGAGATTATATATCTTTATTTAATAATAATATATCAAAAATAGAAACTAATTATTTTAAAAATATATTAGAAATATATTCAGATATATTAAGGGTAATTTTTTCTATAATAACATTAATATGGATAAACCCTACAATAACGATATTATCTATTTTTATAATGCTAATACCTACTATTATACCTAAAATATTTAGTAAAAAATTAATAAAAACAAACGAAAATATAGTAAAATGTTTTAGTATGTATAATGATAAGATAAAAGAAACTTTTGAAGGGTATGAAGTAATAAAAAATTATAACATAGAAGAAATAATTAATATAAAAAATGAAGAAAACAACAAAATACTAGAAAATAGTAAATTTATTAATGAAAAATTAACTAGCAAACTTTACTCTATTTCTATGATAACATCAGTATGTTGCCAATTTACACTATTAATAATATCTGGTTATTTTTGTATATTAAAAATAATATCAATAGGTGAGATTATAGCAATAACACAGCTTTCTGGTGAAGCAATAAGCCCTATAACTAATTTGTCAAATAAAATATCAGAGGTAAAAGGGGTTAAATCTATTTGTGATGATTTATTAAATAAAATTAATATAGAATGTGAAAATAAAATACAAAGTAATATAAAAGAGAGTAATATTATTTTTAAAAATGTTAATTTTGGATATGATAAAGATAAAATAATATTAAAAAATTTTTCTTATAAATTTGAACACAATAAAAAATATATAATTGTAGGTGAAACAGGTAGTGGTAAATCTACAATATTAAAACTTATTATGAAACATTTTAATAATTATGATGGAGATATTTATATAAATGATAAAAATATAAAAGATATTAATGCAAACAATTTTTCGTATTTACAACAAAATAATTTTTTATTTAATGATACAGTAAGAAATAATATAACAATGTTTAAAAAGGTAGAAGATAAAGATATAAACTTAGTTATAAATAAATGTCAATTAAAAAAGGTTATAGATAAGCTATTAAATGGGCTAGATGAAATAGTAGGAGAAAATGGTAGATTGTTATCTGGTGGTGAAAAACAAAGAATTTGTATAGCTAGAGCTTTATTTAACAATAAAAATGTTTTGCTTATGGACGAGGCAACATCAGCATTAGATAATGAAACATCTAATATAATAGAAAATAATATTTTAAATGAAAAAGACTTTTTATATATATGTATATCTCATAAATTAAAAGAAAATATCTTAAAAAAATTTGATAAAATACTTGTTATAAAAGATGGTATGCTTGTAGAAGAAGGTAGCTTTAATGATTTAATAAAAAAACAAGGATACTTTAAAACTTTATATATGTTAAAATAATTACATTTACATACAAAAATTAAGACCATACATTAAAAATGTGTGGTCTTAATTTATTATTCCAATTAAGGTATAAGTTAATAATTTTTAAACTAAATTTATAAATGATTTTATTTTAAATTTTGCTTAAAAATAGATTTTTATATTAGATAGTAACCTAATATAATTAATAGCTTTTTTATTATTTAGTATAATTTTTACCAGCCATTTGTCTTTCTTGAGCTTCAATCATTTTTTTCACCATATAGCCACCAACATAGCCATTTTGAGCAGATGTTAAATCGCCATTATAACCTTGTTTTAAAGGAACACCAATTTCATTTGCTACTTCATATTTAAATTGTTCTAAAGCAGCTCTAGCCTCTGGAATATTAATTTTGTTTGAAGATTTGTTTGTTGACATAAAGATTTCCTCCTAAAAAATAATATATTAATTAGCATCTATATGCTACAATATATATATTGTACCAAAAAACATAAAATAAACTGGCAATTTATGTATTTTTAATATTTATATCTATTGACATACATATAACAAATTGGTTATAATTTATATAGTTAAAACTTAGGAGTGAGTATAAAATGACAATAAGACACCTTAAAATATTTATTTCTGTTGTAGACTATAAAACAATGAGCAATGCTGCCAAAAAACTATTTATTTCTCAACCTTCAGTCAGTCAAGCTATTAGAGAAATAGAAGAATATTACAATATAATGCTTTTTGAAAGGTTATCACAAAGATTATATCTTACTAAAGATGGAGAAAATTTATTAAAATATTCAAGATATATAGTAAGTACATTTGATAATATGGAAAAAGAATTTAAAAATAAACATAGTAATGTTTATGTTAGAATAGGTGGCAGTTTAACTTTTGGTACATATATTTTGCCTAATATTATGGAAGAATTTGAAAAGAAATATACTAATATAGAGTCTAAAATAATTGTGGATAATACTAAAATAATAGAAGAAAAGCTTCTTACAAATGAAATAGACATAGGTATAGTTGAAGGTGAAACACAAAATACAGATATTATAAAAGTGCCATTATTAAAAGATAAATTAGTAATAGTTTGTAGCACCAATCACCAGCTTGCTAAAAAAGAAACTGTTACATTAAAAGATTTATATGGAGAAGCTATGATAGCCAGAGAAGATGGCAGCAAAGAAAGAAGTCAGTTTCAAAAATTTTTAAATCAAAATAATATAAAAGTAGATTTTAAATGGAACTGTACAAGTGTAGAAACTATTAAAAATGCCTTAAAAAAAGGACAAGGATTTGCTGTTTTATCTATAATGGCTGTAAAAGATGAAATAGATAGAAAAGAATTAAAAGCAATAGAAGTAGAAGGAATGGAAAACTTATCTAGAGATTTATGTCTTATATATCATAAAAATAAATTTTTAAATGAAGAAATAAATTATTTTATAAATCTTTGTAAAGAATTTCCTCAAGATAATGTTTTTTAATATTTATTGTATATAATTTTTCATAAAACTAATAATATGTATTGTTAAAATTATTATAAAGAGGTGTTTTATGAAAAAATTACTAATATTAGTTTTAATATTTTTGTTAACAGCTTGTTCTAATAATACGTTGCCAGACCTATCAAGTGAGTATATTTTAAGTGTTATAAATGAAAAAGTTACTTTTGATAACCCTGTGCAAGAAGATATGAAAGAACAAAGTGTGGCAGAGCGTTATGGTATATCGCCTAAAAATATTGAAAATGGTGTTGTATATTATACAGAAGATGAAGACAAAAGTGATAAAATAATTATTGTTAAAGCTGCGTCTAAAGACGCTGTTGAAAATATAGAAAGAGCTTTATCTTCAGAAATAGTAGGTATATCAGATGCTTGGAGAGATGATGCTAACGAAATGGATAAAATAGAAAAACATATATTTAAAACAAAAGACATTTATGTTATAATGGCTATATCTAATGATGCTAAACAGATAGAAAAAATATTTGATAGTTGTTTTGAATAAATAATAAAGTTGTATTTTAATTTTATTAATAAAAAGGTTGATTTATAAAAAATCAACCTTTTTATGTAGTATTATTGATTATATATGATTTTTATTGTATAATATTTTAAAACGTGTATTTAGAAGGTAAAAATATGATTAAAAGTATAAATGATATAAAAAAAGAATTTGAAAATACACCTATACATAATATTCTTAGTTTAATAGAAATATATCAAACTGATAATAGAAAAGGTGTTGAAAATATAATAAAATCTTATAAAAATAAATTACTTAAATATGAAAAAGAAGTTTTAAGAACAGAAAATATGAAAATATATGAAAAAGAGGCATATTTACAAGGTAAAAATTTTGTAGCAGGTATTGATGAGGTTGGGCGTGGGCCTTTTGCAGGACCTGTTGTAACAGCTTGTGTAATATTGCCTAAAGATTTTAATATTTTAGGCATTAATGATTCTAAAAAGCTAAGTGAAGATAAAAGAAAAGAATTATTTATAAAAATTAAAGATAATGCTTTAGATATTACTATAAATATGGAAGATAATAATATAATAGATAGTATAAATATTTTAGAAGCTACAAAAAAATCTATGCTTAAAAATATAGAAGATTTAAAGCAAAAACCAGATTATCTTATTTTAGATGCTATTAAGCTTGATACTAATATACCATACATATCAATGGCTAAAGCAGATGAAAAAAGTATATCTGTTGCAGCAGCTAGTATTATAGCAAAAGTTACTAGAGATGAATATATGAAAAAAATGAATGATATTTATCCTCAATATAAATTTCATATAAATAAAGGATATGGTACCAAAGAGCATATAGAGGCTATTAAAAAATATGGACCTTGCCCTATACATAGAAAAACATTTATAAAAAATTATCTATAATTTTTATAAAAATATAAGGAATGATTTTATGAAAAATAAAAAATCTATAAAAGATAAAAAAGCAGTAGCATTAAAATATAACTCAGAAATGAAGGCACCCAAGGTAGTTGCAAAAGGGCAAGCATACCTAGCAGAAAAAATATTAGAAAATGCAAAAGAAAATAATGTTACAATATATGAAGATAAAGCACTAGTAGAAGAGCTAGACAAAATAGATTTAGGGCTTAACATACCACCACATCTTTATGAAGTGGTTGCTCAAGTATTATTATTTGTTAGTGATTTAGAAAAAAAGGAAGAATACAGAAAAAATGCAAAACAATAGACAAAAAGGTAATATTGCAGAAAAAAAGGCTATTGATTTTTTAATAAATAAAGGTTATTCTATTATAGCTACTAATTATCAAAAGCAAGTAGGAGAGATAGACATTATAGCTAAAAAAGACACATATATAGTTTTCATAGAAGTAAAATATAGAAAAAACATTAATAAAGGCTACCCTAGAGAGGCTGTGTCTTTAAAAAAGCAACAAAAAATAAAAAATACTGCGTTATATTATATAGAAGAAAATAATTTAAATAATATAGATTTTTCTTTTGATGTTATAGAAATTATAGGTGATAACATTACACATATAGAAAATGCTTTTTGTTAGATTTAGGAGTTTATATAATAATGCAAAATGATAATGAAATATTTAAAGCTGTTGATTTTTTATCTAAAAATGGTTATTATGGTATTTTACCTAAATACCCTATAAATAATGATTACTTACATATTATAGCAGAAAAAGATAACAATTATTGTTTTATAGAAGTAATATGTAATAATAGTATTACTGAAAAAAGAAAAGAATTTATAAAAACAAGTGCATTACATTTTATATTAACAGAAAGTTTTTTTGATGAAAATTCAAAAGTTAGATTTGATATAATAAAAATAGTTAATAATAATATTATCCATATAAAAGATGCTTTT
>CALWSN010000036.1 GCA_944384215.1 uncultured Clostridia bacterium
GAATCTAATATTTCTACATCTATATTAGGGTTTGTTAAATCTGCTGTTAAAACATAAACATCTTTCCAACCAGATTTATAAAGACGTTCACTTTTTTCATAAGTAAGACCGTCTGTTATAGTTTGTATTTCTCTATCTACATATAAAAGATTAGAATCTGCAAAAACATTTTTAGGTATAAATGCAGATAAGCTTAAAGCAAAAGCAAGTGTATATGCTAAAAATTTCTTTTTCATAGTTACCTCCTAAATGTTATTTTAAGATGTTGGCTCATTAGATGAGCTAGCTTCACTTTGTTCAGAAGTTATTTGTATATCATTTTCTTTATCAGGGTCAGTATTTCCATAGAAAAATTCATCTACAATTTCTTTTTTTACATTATTATCTAAAACATAGTAAGATAAACCGTCTATCGTTTGGGGTGTTCCAGGTAAAGTAGCAGTTTTCATTTTATTAGTATCAATGCTTGGTATAGAATTTAAATATTTAGGCAAATCTGACACACTAAAATCTGTTTCTACATATTTTATAAGATTTAATGTTATTTCACCTAAGTTACCCATTAAAGTATCTATATCTAAAAATTGAGTGATAAATTCTTTAATAAACTGTTGTTGCACTTCAACTCTTTGTAAATCTTGTCTAGCATAGCCTTTTCTAAAACGAACTAAACCTTCTGCATCTTTACCATTTAAAAGTTGTCTGCCTTCTTTAAGATTTATATATAAATCTTGAGTAGGGTCGCTATATCTAAGTCCACCTTTAGGTACATCAAAATATATACCACCAACAGCATCTACAATAGAAACAAAGGCATCTAAATCTACCTTTACATAGTAATCTATTTTTATGCCTAGCATATCTTCAATAGTGGTTTTTACATAATCTATACCACTTTTTTTGGTATAAGCATATATAGAGTTTGCTTTCATATGGCTAGGTGCACCTCTATTTATAGACCTAAGAGCAGTTAAGTCTTCACCAGTATATGAAACGTATGTATCTCTAGGTATTGATAATAAGTTTATCTCACCAGTGGTACTAATGTAACTAGCAACCATTAAAACATCAGTTAAACTTTCTGCCTCATCTACACCTGTTATTAAAATATTAGTTCTAATAGGAGGTGTAAAAATGCCATTAGAAGTTTGTTCTGTTTGTTGTTTTAATTCTTTTTCTGTAATAAGGGTAGAGTCTCGTTGTTTTGCTGGGTCATAAGCAGGTTCTGCTTTTAAAAATTTATATCCAAAAAATATAAATAATAAACCTATTAAAAACACACCAAAAACACTAAAAAATGTTGATAAAAATTTCTTTTTATACTTAGTATCCAAATTTTTCATAATATAAACTCCTAAAATATTAATCAAATTAAAGTATATCAAAATATACCCTTTTTTTCAAGTTTAAAGCTGTTTTTTTTACAATTTATTAAAATTTGTAATCTATTTGTAATTTATTGATAAAAAATAAAACCCTAAAGAAAATTTATCTTTAGGGTAGGTTTTTAATATTAATATTAAAAAAATATTATTGATTAGTTCTGCCGTATTTTTTGTTGAATTTATCAACACGTCCACCAGCATCAAGTAAAAGTTTTTGGCTACCAGTGTAATATGGGTGGCATTTAGAACAAACCTCAACACGAATTTCTTCATTTGTAGAACCAGTTACAAACTCGTTACCACAGTTACATTTTACTTTAGCTTGAAAGTATTCTGGATGAATTCCTTCTCTCATTGTAAAACACCTCTTTCTAAAAAATTGAGATACATTTTGGCATCTCTCTATTAACATAACAAGTTGATTATAGCATATAAAAAAGTATATTGCAACAAGTTTTTATAATATTTTTTATAAGTTGAAAATTTAGTTTATTTCTATTTTTTGTAAAACTTTAAAGAACTCTTTATTATTTTTTGTAGATTTTAAGATAGATAAAATCTTTTCTGTTATATCTATATTTTGAGCCTGGTTATTACCAAATAGTTTTCTTATATAATAAGAAGCATCTAAATAATCTTTATCTAGCAAAAGCTCTTCTTTTCTTGTGCTAGATTTAGATATATCTACTGCAGGAAAAATTCTTCTTTCTGCCACTTTTCTATCAAGAACAAGCTCCATATTACCAGTGCCCTTAAACTCTTCAAAAATAACATCATCCATTTTACTGCCAGTATCAACTAAAGCAGTAGCAAGAATAGTAAGGCTGCCACCTTCTTCTATGTTTCTGGCAGCACCAAAAAATTTTTTTGGCATATATAATGTAGCAGGGTCTAAACCACCAGATAGTGTTCTACCACTAGATGGTGTTAATATATTATAAGCTCTTGATAATCTTGTTATACTATCTAATAATATTACCAAATCCTTGCCTTGCTCAGCAAGCCTTTTAGCACGCTCTAATACCATTTCTGCAACTCTTCTATGATGGTCTGGTTGTTCATCAAAAGTAGAATAAATTACTTCTATATTATCACCCACAATAGAACGTTGCATGTCTGTAACTTCTTCTGGACGCTCATCTATTAATAGTACAAGAAGATGTACTTCTGGATGATTTTTTATTATAGAATTTGCAATAGATTTTAGTAGGGTAGTTTTGCCAGTTTTTGGAGGGGCAACTATCATACCTCTTTGCCCTTTACCTATTGGGCATATAACATCTATAATTCTACCAGAAAGACTATTTTGTCCCATTTCTAAATTTAGCTTTTCTTGAGGATAGATAGGAGTGAGTTTTTCAAAGCTTGGTCTAGATATAATAGACATAGGAGAGTCACCATTAACTGTTTTTACAAATAAAAGAGCAGAAAATTTTTCGTTTTCTTTAGGTATTCTTAGGGTACCTTTTATATAATCACCTGTTTTTAAATTAAATCTTCTAATATGTGCAGGTGAAACATATACGTCATTAGAGCCAGAAAGGTAATTATTACTTCTTAAAAAACCATACCCATCAGATAATACCTCTAATATACCTTCTGCTTCTATACCACTATCAAGCTCTTTTAAATAAGAAGCTTTATCAAAACTATGACCACAAGGTTTGTCCAATTCTTCTTTATCATTAGTTGGTAAATCTTGGTTATTATCTTCAGATTTTAATGTGTTTAATATTTCTATAAGCTCATCTTTTTTGTAAGTTGTAATAGATTTTATATTATTTTCTTTAGCTATATCTCTAAGCTCTGCTAAAGTGAGATTGTTATAATCCATATTTCCTCCTAATTAATTTTTGGGATAATAAGTTTTTGACCAGGTTTTAAAACGCTATTTTCTGTAAGACCATTAGCCTCTAATATTTTTTGATAATGGCTACCATCACCATATACATTTTTACTAATGTTCCAAATAACGTCACCTTCTTTAACAATATATTCAGATGAGTTTGAACTATTACTATTATTGTTATTAGAAGTGTTAGAAGGTTTAGTTGATTGTTCAGTTTTATTACTAGTTGTATTGTTTGATTGCTGTGGATTTAACTGAGATTTTAAATCTTCATTTTCTTTTTTTAATGTATCTATTTCATTTTTTAAAGATTCTTCTAATAACTTAGTTTCGGTGTCAGCTTTGCTATCTAATAATTCTTGTATTTGTGCTTTTGCTTCTGTAAGCTCTTTTTTAGTAGAAGTTAGAGTTACAGCTAAAAAAGCAGTAGATATAGTTAAAACTATAATGATAGAAAATGAAATAACTCTACCAATTATAGAAGGGGAATTATCATCATATTCGTCATATTCATCATCAAAAAATTCTTTGCCATATTTTTCTATATTTCTTCTATAATTGTTTTCATTAGTATTTTGTTTTGTTTTTCTTCTGTTTTGCTCTTTTACACTTGAAGATTGTTTTGTTTTTCTAGGTGTATATTCTTCATATTCTTCAAAATATTCTTCATCATAAAAATCTTCATTATCATATTCATCAAAATCATCTTCAAACTGTTCATTATCGTATTCTTCATATTCTATATTAAAATCAGAACTATCGTTAGTTTTTTCAGTATGGTTAGGGTTATCATCTAAAATATTTTTTACTAATCTTTTAGTAATATCTTCACTAAAAAGTTGTTGTGAGTTTTTATTATCGTTATCCTTACTGGACATATTAATCCTCCTAAAAAGTTATTTTTACAAATAGTTATAAAAAACTACTCTATCTTACAATTTTATAACCTTAATCATAAAAAGTCAACTTTAAATTAATTTAATTTGAAAAATAAATTATTAAATTAGTATTATATAATTATAAAACTTATATACTAATTTTAATATTATAATTTTTATACAAAAAATAAATAAAAGTATCTTTATATAGTGGTTAAAAACAATTTATTTATAAATAAATTATAAACTAAAATTTAAAGAGTATAATATATTTGATAGTTTTATATAAAAATATATATTGATATAATATTAATATTGAAAAAAAAGTAAATTTGTTATATTATTATTAATATAAACTATTTTTGAGGTGATGTTTATGGAGAATTTTGTAACAGATTATGTATATTTTGATGAAAAAACAAAAGAATTTAAAAATGTGCACATAAAGATTAATGTTGTAAAAGATGAATTTTTAATAAATATAACATCTGAAGATATATTAGAAGATGTGGCTATTTTAGAAATATTAAAACAACTTAATAATAATTTTACAAAAAAACTTAGAATATCTCTTGTAGAAGAGTGTGAAATATTTGTTAATGATAAAAATGGAACTAGAAAAATAGAGCTTGAATATGGAGAGTTTTTTATCAAAAAAACTATTAAACAAAGTTAATTTTAAGGAGAAATAATATGTATTCTGTAAAAATAGAAGAGCTAGTTAAAGAATATGAATTAAAAAATCTAACTCCTAGTGTAGATTTTTCAGATAAAGTTTTATGCCACCCAGAAGTAAATAGACCAGCATTACAATTAGTTGGTTTTTTTGAATATTTTTCATCAGAAAGAATACAGATAATAGGGCTTGTAGAATATTCTTATATATCTACTTTATCTAAAGAAGATAAAAAAGAAATTTTTGAAAAAATATGTAATTATAAAGTGCCTTGTATAGTATTTTGTAGAAGCTTAGAGCCACCACAAGAATTAATAGATGCCGCAATAAAATATAATATACCTATATTTCAAACTAAAGATTCTACATCAGAATTTGAAAGTGAGGTTATAAGATGGCTTAGAGTACAGCTTGCACCTAGAGTTACTATGCACGGTGTTTTAGTTGATATATATGGAGAAGGTGTTCTTATAATTGGTGAAAGTGGAGTTGGTAAAAGCGAAACGGCATTAGAGCTAATAAAAAGAGGACATAGGCTTGTTGCTGATGATGCAGTAGAGATTAAAAAAGTTTCTCACAATACTCTTGTAGGTAGTTGCCCTGAGGTTATAAGATATTTTATAGAGCTTAGAGGTATTGGTATAATAAATGTAAAACAAATGTTTGGTGTGCAATCTGTAAAAGATACACAAGCTATTGACCTTATAATAAAGCTAGAATCTTGGGAAAAAGGTAAACAATATGACAGGCTTGGTCTTAATGAAGAATATATGGATATATTAGGTAATGAAATTGTATGCCAAACATTACCTGTTAGACCAGGGCGTAACCTTGCTATGATATGCGAATCGGCAGCCGTTAATAGAAGACAAAAGAAAATGGGGTATAACGCAGCACAAGCATTAAACGATAGAATAATGAAAAATATGGAAAATTAATTATATACTCTTTAAGGAGGATAAAATATGTATTATATAGGTATTGATTTAGGTGGAACAACAATAAAAGGCGGCATTGTTACAGAAGATGGAAAAATAATAAAAAGTAAATCATTACCAACTTTACCAGAAAGAGAAGGTAATGAAATAGTAAAATCTATGGCTATGCTAGCATTAGACCTTATTAATGAAGAAAATATAAACATAGAAGAAATACATTCAGTAGGTATTGGTGCACCAGGGCTTATTGATAGTAATAATAAAATAATAGTAACATCTAGTAATATTAATTTTGATAATACTAATGTAGAAAAAGAAATGCAAAAATATATAAATTTACCTATATATCTAGAAAATGATGCTAATTGTGCCACAATAGCAGAGTTTGTATGTGGTAGTATGAAAGGATATGACAATGCAGTAATGCTTACTATTGGCACTGGCATTGGTGGTGGTATTATATTAGATGGTAAAATGGCTAAAGGTAGCTATCTTGGTGAAGGAGAACTGGGACATACTATTGTAGATTATACAGGCGGTGAATATTGTGGTTGTGGGCAAAAAGGTTGCCTAGAAACATTTTGTTCAGCAAACTCTATGATAAAATATGCAAAAAAACTTTTAAAAGATGAAAAAAACAGTAAAATTTTAGAGCTTGCAGATAGTTTTGATAATATTAATGCAAAAAATATTTTTGATGCTTATGATTTAGGTGATGAAATAGGTGTTAAAGTTATAGAAAGATTTAATACATATTTAGCTATTGGCATAGTAAATATTATTAATATTTTTAGACCAGGTGTAATATCTATTGGTGGTGGAGCATCAGCAAGAGGTGATAAACTTGTAAAACCTATTGAAGATATTGCTCAAAAAATGATTTATGGTAATGGGTTTAAAACCAAAATAGTACCAGCTATTTTAGGTAATGATGCAGGTATTATAGGTGCTGCTATGATTAGTAAGGTATAATAAATAAATTTTGGAATATTATATATTAAAATTATATTGTTAGACTTGGAGGAGCTTTATATTGAATATATTTGAAAAAGTTTTAAATAAAGAACAAATTTTTATAAATGAGCCTATGAAAAAACACACAACTTTTAAGATAGGTGGTAATGCAGATTTTTTACTATTGCCAACTACAATAGAGCAAATATTAGGCTGTATAAAAATTTGCAAAGAAAATAATATAGACTATTATATTATTGGTAATGGAAGCAACCTTTTAGTTTCTGACAAAGGCTTTAGAGGGGTTATAATAAAGCTATTTAAAAATTTTAATAGTATTGAGCTAGATAAAAATATAATAAAGGTACAAGCAGGGGCAACTTTAAGTGCAATAGCAAAAAAAGCCTATGATAATTCTTTAGAGGGCTTTGAGTTTGCATCTGGCATACCAGGTACTATTGGTGGTGGTATTTGTATGAATGCAGGTGCTTATGGTGGTGAGCTTAAAGATGTTGTAAAGGAAGTTATCGTTTTAAAAGATGATGAAATAGTTGTTTTAAGCAATAAAGATTGTGAATTTGAATATAGAAATAGCAAAATATTAAAAGAAAAGCTTATAGTTTTAGAAGCTATTATAGAGCTTAAAAGTGGTAAAAAAGAAGACATACTTTTAAAAATGAAACAAAATAATAAATCTAGAAATGAAAAACAACCAGTAGAATATCCTAGTGCAGGCAGTACCTTTAAAAGACCGCCTAACAATTTTGCAGGCAAATTGATTATGGAAGCAGGCCTTGCAGGCAAATCTATTGGAGGTGCTTCTATATCTAAAAAGCACTGTGGGTTTATAATAAATAATGGTGATGCTACTTGTGAAGATGTTTTAAAACTAGCAGATTTTGCTTGTAGCCAAGTTAAAGAAAAATTTAATATAAATCTTGAAAAAGAAATACGTGTTATAGGTGAAAGCTAGGTGATAAATATGAAATATGTTATATTAACAGGTATGTCTGGAGCAGGTAAAAGTAGTGTTTTAAAATTTTTTGAAGATATAGGTTATTTTTGTGTAGATAATTTGCCACCATCTTTAATACCAAAATTTATAGAATTATGCGATAAACCTGGCACAGAAATAGATAAAGTAGCTATTGGTATAGATATAAGAGGGGGCAAGTTATTTGATGACTTTTTTACCTATTTATCAGAAATGAAAAATGAAAACCATTCTTTTGAAATATTATTTTTAGATTGTTCTGATGAGGTATTGCTAAAAAGATATAAAGAAACAAGAAGAAGACACCCTCTTGCAAAAGGTGAAAGGTTAATAACAGGTATAGTTAGAGAAAGAGAACTTTTAAGTGATATAAGAAGAAAATCTGACTATATTATAGACACAAGTAATATTTTAGCAAGACAGCTAAAACAAAAAATAAATGACATATTTATAGAAAATAAAGAATTTGATAGCCTTATGATAAATATTTTATCTTTTGGTTTTAAATATGGTATACCTAGTGATGCTGACTTAGTATTTGATGTAAGGTTTTTACCTAATCCATTTTATATAGATGAGCTTAAGCCTTTAACAGGTAATGATGTATCTGTTCACGACTATGTTATGAAATATGAAGAAAGTAATATATTTTTACAAAAATTATTAGATATGTTAAACTTTTTAATACCTAACTATATAAAAGAAGGTAAAAATCAGCTAGTTATAGCTATTGGCTGTACAGGTGGTAAGCACCGTTCTGTTACATTAGCTAATGAACTTTATAATGAGCTTAATAAATTACAATATAGCACTATTATTACTCACAGGGATATTGACAAAGATAGCAAGAAGTAGTATAGTACAATAAGGTGATAAAAATGTCTTTTTCCTTAGATGTAAAAAAAGAAGTTTATACAATAATTAATAATAGGCACTGTGCAATAGCAGAGCTATCAGCTATTATTGATTATTGTGCAGATATAGGTTATAATCCATTATTTATTAGCATATCATCTGAAAATAAATTTATGTTAGATAAGTTTAAAAATCTTTTAAAATTTATTTTTAATATTGATATTAATATTGATACAGATAATGGTAAATCTTATAAAATTTTTATATGTGACGAAGAATTAATAAACAAAATATTTAATATAATTAATAAAAACATATATGAAGAAGAGCTTTATAGCTCTTTAATAGTAAATAGTATATGTTGTAAAAGAGCATATATAAGAGGTGCTTTTTTAGGCGTTGGTTATATTTGTTCACCAGAAAAAAATTATCATTTAGAATTTATGTGTAATACATATAGCCAAGCACAAAATCTTAAAAAACTAATTAATTTTTTTGATATAGATGCTAAAGCCATAGAAAAAAAAGAACATTTCATTGTTTATATAAAAGAAGCCGAGCAAATAGTTGAGCTATTAAACATTATAGAAGCTCATAAAGCATTATTAGAGCTTGAAAATATAAGAATATTTAAAGATGTTAGAAATAATATTAATAGAATAGTAAACTGTGAAACGGCTAATCTTAATAAAATTGTGTCAGCAAGTGTTAAGCAAAAAGAAAATATAGAATTTATTAAAAAAACAGTAGGGTTAGATTATTTACCAAAGCCTCTTAAAGAAATAGCTATCTTAAGACTTAATAATCCTGACATAAGCCTTCAAGAGCTTAGCCAAATGACCGACCCTATTATAACTAAGTCTGGTGTTAATCATAGGCTTAAAAAAATAAATAGTATTGCAGAAAACCTAAGGGGGAAAATAAGATGAAAGAACAAAATTTAAAAATAACAGCATCTATAGAGGCAAGAGAGGTTGCCTTAATTGTACAAACGGCTAGTAAATTTGCAAGCAGTATTAAAATTATGCTTGATGATAAAAAAGTAAATGCAAAAAGCATAATGGGTCTTATTGCCCTTGGTGGTTTAGACGGAAAAGATGTTACTATTTCGGCAGAAGGACATGATGAAGAAGAGGCTATTAAAGAACTAGCAGATTTTTTAACTCAGTAATTTATAAATAAGCTACCTTTATGGTAGCTTATTTAAGTTAAGTAAATTAAAACAACTAAGGAGATATTATGGAAATTAGAAAATCTACATATGAAGATATAGAAAATATAATGAAAATAATAAACCAAGCAAAGCAATATTTTATTGATGAAAAAATTTTTCAGTGGAGTGTGGAATATCCTAATAATAATACTATAAAAAATGATATAGATAATGATGTAAGTTTTGTTATTGTAGATAATAATAAAATTTTAGCTACATTTGCTCTTATTATAGGTGAAGACAAATGTTATAAAAACATATATGAGGGTAAATGGTTAACAGACAATATATATGCTACTATACATAGAGTAGCCATAGATAATAGCTACAAAAGAAAGGGTATAGGCAATAAGCTTATAGAATATAGCGAAAATTATTGTATAAATAATAATATTAAAAGCCTTAGAATAGATACTCATAAGTTAAACATACCTATGACTAAGCTTATAGAAAAAAATAATTTTATTTATTGTGGTGTAATAAAAACAGAATATAACTCTAATAGAATTGCTTATGAAAAAGTTTTAAAACAATAAAGTTTATACAAAATTTTGTATACAACTTGACAATATTATAAAATTTGGTATATTTATAAATGATGTATTTACCACATACAAATAATTAAATAGGAGAGTAGAAAAAATGAACTTATTTAAGCTCAAAGAAAACGGAACAAATGTTTCAACAGAGGTTTTTGCTGGTATTACAACATTTATGACAATGGCTTATATTTTAGTTGTAAACCCAAATATCTTAAGCTCAACAGGTATGGACAAAGGGGCAATATTTACGGCAACAGCAATAGCAGCATTTTTAGGGTGTTTAATGATGGCTCTTTTAGCCAACTATCCTTTTGGTTTAGCACCAGGTATGGGGCTTAACGCTTATTTTGCTTATACAGTTGCTAATGAATATGGTTGGCAATTGGCACTTTTTGCAGTTTTTATTGAAGGTATAGTGTTTTTAATATTTTCATTTTTTAATATTAGAGAGGCAATATTTAACTCTGTACCGAAAAATTTAAAAAATGCTGTTAGTGTAGGGCTTGGTGTTTTTATAACATTTATAGGGCTACAAAATGCAGGAATTGTTGTAAAAGACCCATCAACAGCTGTTGCTCTTGGTAATATTAAATCTGCTGCACCAGCTTTAGCTATGATAGGTGTTATTATTACAGCAGTTTTAACTATTAAAAAAGTTAAAGGAGCACTATTTTGGGGTATATTAATAACTTGGGTGCTTGGTATAGTTTGCCAAATATCAGGTATATATCAAGTTAATATTGAGCAAGGTCAATTTAGCCTTATACCAGAAGGTTTTATATCTATGCCACCATCTATAAAAGATATTAATCTTTTTACAGCTTTTAAAAGTATAGATTTTGGTGTAGTAAAAATTACAGATATAATTGTTATTGTTTTTGCATTTTTATTTGTAGATATGTTTGACACAATAGGTACACTTATAGGTGTTTCTGAAAAAGCTAATTTTTTAGATAAAGATGGAAAATTACCTAAATTAAAACAAGCTCTTTTAGCAGATGCCGTTGCTACAACAGCAGGTGCTATGCTTGGTACATCTACTACTACTACATTTGTAGAAAGTGCATCTGGTGTTGCAGAAGGTGGGAGAACTGGTTTAACTTCAACAGTTACAGGTTTATTATTTTTAGTAGCATTAGTATTTTCACCTATATTTATTGCTATACCAGGATTTGCAACTGCTCCTACCCTTATTATTGTAGGTTTATTTATGATAGAAAATGTTGTTAATATAGATTTTAGTGATTATACAGAAGGTTTGCCAGCTTTTATAACTATAATAATGATGCCTTTTGCTTATAGCATAGCAGATGGTTTAATATTTGGGTTTTTAAGCTATGTATTTATAAAACTTTTAACTGGTAAAGCTAAAGATGTTAGCAAAGTAATGTACATATTATCTATATTATTCATTATAAAATTAATATTAGAATAAGTATAATAAAATTAGCTAAGGGTGTAGACAAAGTCTACACCCTCAAACTATGTTTTAATATAGTGTTAAATTAATTTTATTTATGTTGTAAACTGAGCAACTCCGTTAGCTATACCAATAGCACAGTTTTGCCTAAAGGTATTTGTAGCTAGTAAGCTAGCCTCAAAAGGATTTGAGATAAAAGCTGTTTCTACAAGTATAGCAGGCATTCTTGTAAGGCGAAGCACGGCAAAATTTGCAGAAAATACGCCTAAATCTTTTAGCTCTATTTGTCTAACAAGATTATTATTTACCACTTTTGCAAAATTTTCTGCTATTGTACCAGGTCTATAAAAATAAGTAGACGTACCATTAGCCTCTGGGTTTACATTAGAATTGCAATGTATACTTACAAAGTAATCTGCACCCCATTCGTTGGCCATTCTTGCTCTTTCAGATAATGTTACTGTTGTATCTGTTGTTCTAGAATAATTTATCTCATATCCCCAATTTGATAATATACGCCCTAGTTTTAAACCAATATCTAAATTTACATTTGCCTCGTATAGACCATTAGGCCCTATTGCACCAGGGTTTTTGCCACCGTGTCCTGGGTCTATAAAAATTTTCATAATATACCTCCAAATAAGTTATATTAATAAATTTATTACATATAGCTTATTTTATATTACAAATATATTGCTTTATTATATAAATAGTAATATACTTAAAGAAATATAAATAAAAGGGAGAGTGTGTTATGAAAAAGCCTAATATATTATTAATAATGATAGACCAATTAAGATTTGATACACTAGGTTTTATGGGGCATAAAATAGTAAAAACACCACACATAGATACCTTAGCAGGAGAGGGGATTATATTTAATAAAGCTTATTCATCTTGCCCAAGTTGCATACCAGCAAGAGCAGCTTTGTTTACAGGTCTTTCACAAAAAAATCACAAAGGAATAGGATATTTAGACGGTGTTAAATGGGACTACCAAACTACACTTCCAGAAGAACTTGCAAAACAAGGATATTATACACAATGTGTAGGTAAAATGCACGTTGCACCACTTAGAAATAATTTAGGGTTTCATAATGTAGAGCTTCATGATGGGTATTTACATTATTATAGAAGAGAAGACACTCCTTCTTATGAAAATCAAAAAATAGCAGATGACTATTATTATTATTTAAAAAATGAGCTAGGTATAGAGGCAGACACAACAGATACTGGACTTGATTGTAACTCTTGGGTGGCTAGACCTTGGATATATGATGAAAAATATCACCCTACAAACTGGGTATCTACAAGAAGTATAGATTTTTTAAGAAGAAGAGATAGAGATAAGCCATTCTTTTTAATGGCTTCTTATGTTAGACCACACCCACCATTTGATGCACCAGCTTATTATTTTGATTTGTATAAAAATGAAAATATACCAAATAGCCCAGTTGGTGATTGGGTAGATGAAAATATTATGAAAAATAGCCCGAAAGATTTTATGTCTAGTATAGCACCTAATGATGATGAGCTTATAAGACAAGCTAAAATAGGCTATTATGCTTGTATAACACATTTAGACCATCAAATAGGAAGACTTATACAAGAGCTTAAAGAACGTCAATTATATGATGATACACTTATTATTTTTACATCAGACCACGGCGAGCTTTTAATGGACCATAATCTTTTTAGAAAAGCTTTACCTTACGAAGGTTCATCACATATACCTTTTATTATATCTGGTGGATATAATGCTTTAAAATGTGTTAAAAATAGTGTTTGTAATAGTATAATAGAGCTTAGAGATATTTTACCAACTCTAATAGACTATATAGGTGGGGATATACCTAAAAATATAGATGGCAAAAGCTTGTTACCTTTAATACAGGATACCACTAAAAATATTAGAGAATATTTACACGGTGAACATTCTTATGGAGATAAATCTAATCACTTTATTGTTACAAAAAAAGATAAATATATATGGTATTATAAAACAGGGGAAGAACAGTATTTTAATATTGAAAATGACCCTATGGAAGAAAAAAATCTTATAAATAACAAAGATTATAAAGAAAGAATAATAAAGCTTAAAACCTATCTTATAGACGAACTAAAAGATAGAGAAGAAAAATTTACAGATGGTAAAAAATTACATACAATTAAGCAAGAAAAATATATTTTAAGCTAAAAATTTATACTTTTTTATAAATTTATCGTATAATTTACAAAAGTTTAAAATAGAAAGGTAGATAAAAATGAATTATAAAAGAAAAAATACATTATTTAAAAATGTATTTAAAATATTTTGTTTATTTATTTTGGTTATAATTTTAGCTGTTTTAGCTAAAATTTATTTACCAAGTTTTGAAAAATTAGATTATAGAGATAGTGTAAAATTAGCTAAAGATGAAATAGGTATAAATATGCAACTAGATTATATACCTATGAAAAATATACCTTTATATGAAAATGGTGAAATATACTTACCTGTAGATTTTGTTAAAGAATATATAGACAACTATATTTATTGGGACAAAGAAGAAAATAAATTAACTATAACAAATGAACACAATGTTATAAGAATGAAAACAGATGAACTAGAATATTTTATAAACAATGAACCTTTAGAGCTAGATTTACCTATATATAATATAGAAAATGTAGCATATATGTCAAAATCTTTTTTAGAAGACTTTTATCAGTTACAATTTGAATATATAGAATCTACAAAAATGCTTAATATAATAAAAGATGATTATAAAATGGCTAGCCTATCTAAAAATACTAAACTTAGAAAAGGAGCAAATAAAAAATCTCCTTATGTTGAAAAGCTTAAAAAGGGAGATACTGTTTATTTTTATGAAAATGAAGAAAATGGATATACAAGAGTAATATCCCAAAGTGGTTTTAGTGGATTTATACCTTCAAACACCATTGTTAATATACAAGATTTAATGGTAGAAAATAATTATGAAAATGATTATGTAGCACAAGCTCCTTGGAATGTTGAAAATGGTAAAATAAATCTTGTTTTTGACCAAATGCAAAATGTAATAGCTAATAGTTCTGAAAGCAGAAGAACTTATCATGATGGTGTAGATGTTTTAGTGCCTACTTGGTTTTCTTTTAAAGACGAAAGTGGTAAAATATTAAATATAGCAGACAAAGGTTATGTAGATTGGGCACATAGTAATAGTTATAAAGTTTGGGGGCTTTTAACAGATAATTTTGATAAAAATATATCTCATAGTGTTTTATCATCTACCAAAACAAGAGAATATGTTATAAAACAATTATTAGCTTATGTTTCTATGTATGACTTAGATGGTATAAATATAGACTTTGAAAGTGTGCCAAAAGAAGATGGTGAAAACTTTATACAGTTTTTAAGAGAGCTAGCACCAGCTTTAAGACAAGAAGGAGCTGTTTTATCTGTTGATTTATTTGTGCCTAAGCCTTGGACAGCTCATTATAATAGAAATGAAGTAGGTAAAATAGCAGATTATGTTATAGTAATGGGTTATGATGAACACTATGCAGGGTCTGAAAATGCAGGTTCTGTTGCTTCTATGTCTTGGTCAGAAATTGCTATAAAAGATACATTAGCAGAAGGAGTGCCTAAAGAAAAACTTATACTAGGTATACCTTTTTATTGTAGAGTGTGGACAGAAACTTTAGAAAATGGACAAATAAGCCTTACATCTAAAGCCTACGGAATGAACGGTGCTTATAATTTTATAGAAGAAAAGGGTGGCACATTTACATTTGATGAAGAAACAGGGCAAAATTATGGAGAAGCTAAAGAAGATAACAAAACATATAAAGTTTGGTTAGAAGATGAACAAAGTATATCTAAAAGGTTAGACCTTGTTTTAGAATATGACATAGCAGGTGCAGGAGCCTGGAAAAAAGGCCTAGAAAAAGAAGAAATATGGCCTATATTAAAAGAAAAACTGAAGGAATAACATATGACAATAGAAGAAAAAATATACTCTTTTGAAGAAGAAAACACAGTAATAGGCATAGGAGATGCAAGTCCTTTTTATAATATAAAGCCTATATTAGAAAAAACAGAAGTACCTTTTGTAGAAAAAGATATAGAAAAAAGAATAAATCCTATGCTTATAAGAAATGATGCAAAAAGCATAATAGCATTAGGTCTTAGCTATAACAAAGTTTTTGTAGGTAATATAGACAATAAAATAAGAGGTAAAATATCTATTGGTGCTATGGGCACAGACTATCACATACTTATAAAAGACAAGCTAGAGCATATAAAAAATAGTCTTAATATAGAAGGAGATATATTTGTAGATACAGGGCCTTTGGTAGATAGAGAAGTTGCTAAAAGATGTGGGCTTGGACAAATAGGTAAAAGTGGTAATATTATTAACAAAAAGCTTGGCTCTATATTTTTTATAGGCTATATTATAACAAATATAGAGCTTAAACCTACTAAAAACATATATACTAAAGATTTATGTAAAGATTGTGATAAATGTATAAAGGCTTGTCCTAGTGGCTCTATATTAGAAGATGGGTTTGACTATAAAATGTGTATATCTTATCTTACACAAAAAAAAGAGCTAGAAAGTGAACAAGAAAAAAGCCTTATTAACAGACAAATATATGGCTGTGATATTTGTCAAAAAGTTTGCCCTTATAACAAAGAGGTTTATAAAGAAAATATATATGATGTAGATATTTTTTACCCTGATATAGAGTTTATTTTAAATATGACTAATAAAGACTTTGAAAATACCTATAAAAAAACAGCTTGTGGCTGGCGTGGTAAAAAAATTTTACAACGTAATGCTATTATAGCTTTAGCTAATTATAAATACAGCGAAGAAGCTATTGAATTATTAGAAAATTTGAAAAAGGACACAAGAGAAGATATAAAAAATTATGCCCTATGGGCAATAGAAAAATTAAATAGTAAAAGGTGAAAAAATGGCATATTTTAATAGTCGTGGGCTTAGAGGTAGCACCTTAGAAGAATTTATTAATCTTACTAATGATGTATATAGAGAGAAAAATTTGGCAATAATTCAAAAGATACCAACTCCTATAACTCCTGTAAAAATAAATAACGAAAATAAAACTATAACACTTGCTTATTTTAACGAAAAAAGTACAGTAGATTATATGGGAGTAGTGCAAGGTATACCAGTATGTTTTGATGCTAAAGAAACAAGCCAAAAATTTTTACCCTTACAAAATATACATCAGCACCAAGTAGATTTTATGAAAGATTTTGAAAAACAAGAAGGTGTTGCCTTTATGCTAGTATATTTTAAAATGTATGATGAATATTATTATTTACCTTTTAAAGATATATTAAAATTTTGGGAAGATGCTAAAAATGGTGGTAGAAAATCTATACCATATAAAGCATTTGATAAAAAATATATTATAAAACAAAATGGTAAATTTTATGTACATTATTTAGAAGCATTAAACACATACTTAAATGAAAATTGTTAAAAGAAGGTGTGTTTGTGAAGAAAATATGTATCGTTATATTAAGCTTTATACTAATTATTAACTTAACAGGTTGTAGCCAAAATATAGAAGAAGAAAATGTGGTAGCCGTAAATGTTCAAAACAACTATAACAATATTGAACTTTATAACATTTACAAAAACAACAACTATACTTTAAAAAAATATGAACCAGAACAAAATTGTTATTATGGTGTCTTTATAGAACAAACAGAGGGAAATTTTATAAAAGAGTTTGAAGAATATACAAGTACAAACCCTAGCATATATATGTATAGCCAAAGATTAGATGATAGTTATCCTTTATCTTGGGTTTTAAATTGTTATTCTAACTTTAAAACGCCTTTTATAACTATATTACCACCAGAAGATGAAAAAGATATTTTTAATAAAAGATTTATAAAAAATGTAGCTAAAGATTTTGGTAGCTTACAAATACCTATGTTTGTTAGTGTATATCCAGTTAATAGTTACTTTATAGATAAAAATGAAGAATATATAAAATTTATACAAGATGCTAAAACATATTTTGACCTTTATGCTCCTAATGTTTCTATTGTTTGGAGCATAGATAAAGATTTATCTTATAAGGCAAAAGATTTTTACCCTGGAGATAACTATGTAGACTGGGTAGGCCTTGATATATATGAAGATATAGATGAAAATAATAAACTAGACATAATGTTTAAAGAATTAGATTTTTTTTATAACACATATGCAACTAAAAAGCCTATTTTTTTAAATGTAGCTATATCACATTTTGGTAGTACATCGTATAATTATAATATAGATGATAAAATAAAAGAGCTTAATAGATATTTTAATCATATACCAAATAAATATAAAAGAATAAAAATGATTAATTATATAAATTATGATACATTTAAAACAGCTAGTGTTAATAAACAAAATTATTTAATAACAGATAATAAAAAAATATTAGAAGCTTATACAAAAGCATTAAATAATGACATTTTTTTAGATTCTGTTATATTTGCAGATAATAAAAGAGAAGTAGAACAAGAATATAAGTTAAATTGTTTAGCTTATAAAATAAATGATAAATTTTATGTAGATGAAAATTATTTTAATGTAAACAATATAGAGCTAAATGATATATATTTACAAGATAATATTGAGATAGACAATAAAAAGTATTATAATATTGAAAATGTTTTAAAACATAATAATATGAAGATAACTGTAAATGAAAAAGATAAAAAAGTATTGATAGATTAAGTAATTTTTTAATATCTTAACTGTAATAATAAATACACCCACTATAAAATTTAGTGGGTTTTATCTATAAAAAAATAAAATAATGGAACAAAATGGATAAATTTGACGTTTAAATAATAAAATATTAAAATAATATAAAGAAAATGTTAGGAGGGGTTATATTGTCTAGTAAAATTTTAGTGGTTGATGATGAACAAAGTATAATGAATATTATTGCTTTTAACCTTAAAAAAGAGGGTTATAATGTTGTATGTGCTGAAGATGGCGAAATGGCTATAAAAGTTTTTGAAGAAGAAAAACCAGATTTGATACTTTTAGACATAATGATGCCAAAGATAGACGGATATGGAGTTTGTAGAAGAATAAGAGATAAAAGTGATGTGCCTATTATTATGCTTACTGCTCGTGCAGATGAGGTAGACAAAGTTTTAGGCCTTGAAATAGGTGCAGATGACTATGTAACAAAACCTTTTAGCAACCGTGAGCTTATGGCACGTGTAAAGGCTAATCTTAGAAGAAAAATTTCTATAAAACAAGAAGAACAACCAGAAAGTAATGATAATATAAGCGTTTTTGGTGAGCTTACAATAGATTTTGATAGATATGAAGTTTTTAAAAGAAATGAGCCTATAAATCTTACTATAAGAGAATTTGAGCTTTTAAAATTTTTAGCTCTTAAAAAAAATCAAATTTTTACAAGAGAAGCTTTATTGTCCCAAGTTTGGGGTTATGAATATTTTGGTGATGTTAGAGCAGTTGATGTTACTATAAGAAGGCTTAGAGAAAAGATAGAAGATGATGCTAGCAAACCGAAGTTTATAATAACTAAAAGAGGGATTGGCTATTATTTTATGTCATAGATAAGGACAAGAGAGATGAAGAGTGTACGTTTTAAATTGATTTTTATATATTTTATATTAGTTTTTATTGTTATGATAATAAGCGGTACTTTTATTATATATACAATACAAAAACAAGAAATAGCTAAAATAGAAGAAGAGCTTAAAAGTTTTTCTAAAGCTATAAAAGAACAAATTATTGACCAATATGAAGATTATAACGATTTTCAAACAGGCTTTACAGACCTTTTTATGAAAAGAGTTTTTACACAAAATATACAAGGTGCTATAATAGATAAAGATGGAAAAACTATTGCAGGTACTAATTTTTCAGAAACACAAGGACCTTATCAATATAAAAACTCTGTTATAATATCTGCTTTATCTGGAAAAGAAAATTTTGAAAAATCTAAAAAAAGCTTAGATGAAAATTCTGTTGTTAAAGAGTGGTTAAGCTATGGCTATCCTGTTTTAGATGATAACAATAATGTAGAATATGTTATATATGTTCAAATGGACGCAACTAATATAAATGATACATTAAAACAAACTACTAATACAATAGGTGTAGCTGTTATTATAGCTTTAGTTTTGGCAATAACTCTTGGTAGTATGTTTTCTAATACTATAACTGCACCTATATCACTTCTTACTAGAAAAGCTAATCTTTTAGCAAAAGGCCATCTTGAACAACATATAATAGTTAAAGGTGAAGATGAAATAGGTCAGCTTACAAGAAGCTTTAACCATATGGCTAGAGAGCTTAGAAAAACTGTTTCTGAAATGGAAAATGAAAACAACAAACTAGAGATAGTTTTGCATAATATGACAGATGGGGTTGTAGCTTTTGATGAAATAGGTAGCCTTATACACGCTAACAAGGAATTTTATGAGCTTATGGGCTTAGATGAAGAAGAGCAATATAAAATAAATTTAGATTATTTTTTATATAAAATAAATTTGCCTAAAAATCAAATAAGGCTTAACAAAAATACTGAAATATTAATAGATGAAGGTGGCAAATATATACAGGTTGTTCTTATACCTTATACAGGTAAAAATAATTTTATAGAAGGTATAATGATAGTTTTAAAAGATATTACAAAACAGAAAAAACTAGATGATATGCGAAAAGAATTTGTTGCTAATGTTTCTCACGAAATAAGAACACCTATAACTACTATAAAAAGCTATACAGAAACTCTTTTAGAAGGGGCTATAGATGAAAAAGAGCTTGCAATGGACTTTTTAAACACTATAAATGAAGCTGCTGATAGAATGAAGTTTTTAACAGATGACCTTTTAGAGCTTTCTCGTTTAGATGGTGGTAAAATTAGCTTTAATTTTAAATTGACAAATTTATATGATATAGTTGTAGGTTGTGTTAAACAAAATATTATTATAGCTAATAAAAAAAATCAACAAATAATATTACAAGAGCCTACTAATAAAAATATGGTTGTAATGGTTGATACTGGTAGGATAAACCAAGTTTTAAATAATATTATATCAAATGCTATAAAATATAGCTATGAAGATACAAATATAAACATATTTATAGAAGAAAACCAAGAAAGCTTTATTGTTAATATAAAAGATAATGGCATAGGTATACCTAAAGAAGATATAGGTAGAATATTTGAAAGGTTTTATCGTGTTGACAAAGCTAGAAGTAGGGCTATGGGTGGCAATGGGCTTGGTTTATCTATTGCTAAAGAAATAATGGTTGAACACGGTGGTGATATAAAGGCTTATAGCAAGGTTGGAGAAGGGACAACTATGCAAGTAATTTTTAAAAAGTATAATAACATAGAAAATACTTTAAAATTTAATTATGAAAACCAAAACTTTTAGCTTATAGTATTTTTTATAACAAAATTCTCCTTTTAAAAGGATAATATTACATATTATAGCTTATAATGTAAATTAAAAGTAAGGCTATTGTAACACAATTGTAATATTAATGATATATAATATTACTATGTAGTATTATATAATTTGGAAAGGAGGACTGTTATGAAAAAATTAATCTTAACATTAGCTACTATCTTTCTTTTAATACTTTCTAATAGCATTTTTGCTTATGCAGCCTCTGTTTCTAATAGTGAGGTTAATAGCGGTTTTTCTATAACAGGTGGTCTAGATTTTTCTAAAGAAGCTAAATCTACTTTTGATAAAACTAGAACTATTACTGGTAAAGCACCTGAAGGCTCTACTGTTACTATTACTGTTTATGAAAAATTACTTGAAAAAGAAGAAGAATTAAAAGAAGTTGATAAATATACAATAGTTGTTGGAGCATCTGGATATTTTAGCCAAACAGTAAACCTTGTTGTTGGTGAAAATGTTATCGATATAAGTGTTAAAGATAAAAATAACAAACATTCTAATGTTTCAACAGCTATTACACGCAAAAAAAGTGAAATAAAAAATGAACTTGAGCAAGCTATTATCTTACCAAGAACTAGAAAATAGCTTAATAACTTAAAGGTGATAATATGTATTTAAGCAAATGGAAAAATTTTATTATAACTTTTTTGATATTTTTAGCTATTTATCAGACTACTGGGCTATGGTTTGAAAATTTTTCAACCCATAGCTTTTTTTACTTAATAAAAAATAAGTCTGAAAATGCTAATATACAAAAAGATACTATTTATTTAACTGAAAGTATTTTAATAAATACTGGTAATAATAAATATATTAGAAAATATAACAATATATCAAATACAGATTATAAAAAAGTTTTTGATGAGGCTATATATTTAGCTATTAAAAATGGAGATTTTTCTTATATAGAACATTTTGATATAAATGAAGTTTTAAATAGTAGGTCCATTATTTATACTTATGATTTTAATATGAAAGGTGAAGATATGACTAAAATATTTAATATTAAAGCTAATCATCTTTCTAAAATTAAAGAGTTTGATACTATAATAATTGTTCCTACATTAGATGAAAAATATAATATAAAAACTATATTTTTATCTTCTAAAACTTTAAATGCTTATGAGCTTAAAATATCTAAAGACATTTTAAGCCAGAATATATTTAATATTATAAATGATTTTAATAGCTTAGAGCCTAAAGAATTTTATTATATATCAAGTGAAGAAAGCGGTATAACATTATTTAATAGTAACCAATTTTTGCCTAAGGCTAAAGATGAAACATTTAATGTAAATAAAATAATTGCTACTAACCCTTTAGAGCAAGATGGTGGTATTTTATTATCTGAAAGTGAAAAATATGTAGATGTATTTTTTGATAACCCTATAACAAAATCTAGCTCTTTTATAAATGACACATACACATATAATGATGAAGATGTTATTGTAAAATATTATCCTAATGGTGTTTTAGAATATGTAAAATATAAAAGTAATATTGGTATTAATACTCAAGAAAGCCCTTATAGCATAGCTGTAAAATTTTTAGCTAAAGATACAAATATAAAAAATGAATATTATTTAAAAGATTATAAAATAGAAGATAACAAAACTATATTTTATTTTGATTATAAGATAAATAATTTTCCTATTACCATATCTGAAGAAAAAAAACAACTTACAGAAATGGATAGTATGATAGAAGTTACCGTAGAAGACAATAGGGTTTCTAAATATAAAAGATTAGTATATGATTTTACTTTAGAAGATGAATATGTTATAGCCCAAAAATCTTTTATAGAAGCAATAGATAGTTTTTTAGTAAATTCACAAAAAACAGATGCTAATATAGATGAAATGAAACTAATTTACAATTTTGATAATGTGGGAGAGCCTATTAATATAAACTGGCTTATAAAAGTACAAGACAATAACTATCTTGAAAGTGTAACATATGGAGGATAGATATGGATACAAAACTAGCCAAAAATTACACAATTATATTTTTATTAGTATTAAATTTAGTTTTATTTTTACTTAGTTTTTTATTAGAAGAAAAATATAAAATAAGCAAAGAACAGCAAAATACTATAATATCTTATTTAGAAAAAGAAAACATAAAAGTATATGCAGATATTCCTAAAAAATATGAGCCTATGGCACAAATTAGTATGAAAAAAACAAAACACGACGATTTAACTTTACAAAAAATATTTTTTGATGATAATGATGACTTAATTAGAACAGAAAAATTTGAAGACACTATATTTAAGCAGGGTGAAAAAATTTTAAAAGTAAATAATTTATTTATATATTTTCAAGATTTAGAAAAAAAAGAAAATTTTATTTATAATAAAGAAAATTGCTTAAATATAGCAGAAGAATATAAAAAATCTATTGAAGATATATATGGAAAAATGCATTTAGACAGAATTGTTGAAGAACAAGATTATTTTTTAATATCTTATATACAAAAAATAGATGGATACAAAATATTTAATAGTACTTTAAATATTAAAGTTTTTAAAGACGGAGAAATAGATATATATTTTAACAACTATCAAAAGCCAGATATTATAAGTGAAAAAATAAATATTTATTCTGTTGATGAAGCACTATATACATTTTGTAAAGAAATAAGAAGCCTTATACCAGATAGAGAAATATATATAAGAGATATAGATTTAGGCTATTATTTAAAAATGGATAGTGAAAATATAACTTTTTCTTTTTTACCTTATTACAGATTTTATATAAAAGGAAATGAAACACCTTTTTATGTTAATGCTTATACAAACAGTTTTGAATATGAAACAGTAGTAATTAATACTCAAGAAATTTTTTGATAAAACTGTTAATATTTTACTTAATATGGACGATATATAATATATAAAATACAAGGAGGTAATTTTATGATAAACAATATTTTTAATTCTTCAATTACTTATGTTCCTAAACATAAAAACGTAAAAGAAGATGCTAACAAGGACGTTAAACAATCATCAAAAAATGAGCAAACTAATAAAACTCAAAACAACACAGATAAATATGACAAGACACTTTCTAAACAAGAAAGAGAAATGAAAATATCTTATATGGTAAGCCAGGCTGAGCAACAAACAAAAAATTTTGAAAGATTAATATCTAGTATATTTTCAAAACAAGCTAATAAAGCTGGTCTTATTAATATGGCTTATGACGGAAATTTAAAAAACTTTTATAAAAACTTAACAGTAGATGCTCAAACTATTGCTAAAGCTAAAAAAGATATATCAGAAGATGGTTATTATGGTGTAAAACAAACATCTGATAGAATATTAAGCTTTGCTAAGGCAATTGCTGGTGACGACCCTAAAAAGTTACAAGAAATGCGTGATGCAGTAGAAAAAGGGTTTAAGCAAGCCGAAAGAATGTGGGGAGATAAATTACCAGATATTTCTCAACAAACTTATGACAGAGTTATGGAAACTTTTGATAAATGGCAAGGTAAAGATGTGTCTGAAAAATAACCAAAACAATAATATTAGGTAAAATATATTTAAGGTGTTACTAAATATTTGGTAGCACCTTTTTTAGTATCAACTATTATTAACATATTTTTAAATGTTTTAAAATATAATTTTTATAATTTACTAAAATAGTATTTTATGATAAAATTAAAATAAAAAAATTGGTGATATATATGGCAGATATTATAAAAATTGAAGGTCCAGTTGAGAGTATTATATATAAAAATGAAGAAAACGGATATATTGTTTTTACTATATATTCTGAAGAATATGGAGAGATTTTTTCTGAGGCAGAAATAACTTGTGTTGGTTATGTACCAAATTTAAATGTTGGAGAAAATATAACATTAACAGGAACAGTTATAAATCATTCTGCATATGGTAAACAATTTAAAGTGGATATATATGAAAAAACTATACCAAAAACAGAAAAAGGTATAGAAAAATATTTAGCATCTGGTGCTATAAAAGGTATAGGTAAAACAATAGCAGAAAGAATAGTTGCAAAATTTGGTGAAGATACCTTAGATGTTATAGAAAGAAACCCAGAAAAACTTTCTCAAATAAAAGGTATAAGTGTTAGAAAGGCTATGGAGATAGGTGAAATATTTGCTGAGCAAGAAGGTCTTAGAAAAGCGATTATTTATTTACAAGAGCACGGCATATCATCTATTTTTGCTATGAAAATATATAAACATTTTAAAGAAAACACTATAAGAATTATAGAAACTAATCCTTATAGATTAGCAGATGAAATGTTTGGGGTAGGGTTTAAAATAGTTGATGGTATAGCTGAAAAAATAGGTATAGATAAAGACTCTGAATATAGAATAAAAGCAGGTATAAAATATATTTTAAACCAAAATGCTAATAGCTCTGGCAATGTGTATTTGCCAGAAAAAATTTTAATACAAGAAAGTAAAAATCTTTTAAATGTATCTGAAGATATGCTGCTACCTAATTTATCTAATTTGCAAATGGAAAGGCAAATATGTATAGAAAAAACAGAAACAGAAAATATTGTGTTTTTAAATTCTTATTATTATGCAGAAAGTTATGTAGCAAAAAAAATTTTAGAGCTTGCAAAAAATAAAACACAATATAGCAAAAATTATGACCTTTGGATAGAAAATATAGAAAAAAATAATAATATAACTCTTGCTAATAATCAAAAGCAAGCTATAAAAGAGGCTATGGTAAATGGTGTTTTAGTTATAACAGGTGGACCAGGCACAGGTAAAACTACTACTATAAATTCTATTATAGAAATGTTTAAAAATGAGGGATATGAAATAGAACTATGTGCACCTACTGGACGAGCAGCTAAAAGAATGTCTGAAGCAACAGGACTAGATGCTCAAACTATACATAGACTTTTAGGTATAAACTTTTTAGAAGAAGATAAAAAAAGACAATCTTTTGAAAAAGACGAAGATATGCCCATAGAAGCAGATGTTGTTATAGTAGACGAATGCTCAATGATAGATATATTATTAATGAATGGACTTTTAAAAGCTATTGCTAATGGTACAAGGCTTATATTGGTAGGAGATGTAGACCAGTTGCCATCTGTTGGGGCTGGAAATGTTTTAAAAGATATAATAAATAGTGATTGTGTAAAGGTTGTTAGATTAAATGAAATTTTTAGACAAGCTAGAGAAAGTGCTATTGTAATGAATGCTCATAGAATAAATAATGGACAATATCCTATATTAAATGAAGTAAATAAAGACTTTTTCTTTTTAAAGAGATATAATATGGACGAACTTAATAATACTATTGTAGAGCTTATAACTAAACGTTTGCCTAAATTTTTAAATATTACAGATTTAAAGACAATACAGGTTTTATCACCTATGAAAAAGTCACCAATAGGTGTTGAAAATCTTAATAATATTTTACAAAGTGCTATAAACCCTCCTAGTGATGATAAAAACGAAAAAGAATTTAGAAATCTTGTTTTTAGAGAAGGAGACAAGGTTATGCAAATAAAAAATAATTATAGTATGGTTTGGAAAGTAATAAAAGATAACGTTTATATAGACGAAGGTATGGGTATATTTAATGGTGATGAAGGTATTATATCTAGAATAGACAATAAAAATGAATTTATAGAAGTTATATTTGATGATTGTAGATATATAAAATATGACTTTACTCAATTAGATGAATTAACTTTATCGTATGCCATAACTATTCATAAATCTCAAGGTAGCGAATACAAAGCTATTATAATGCCTATACACAGTGGTACACCTATGTTACTTACAAGAAATTTATTATATACAGGTGTTACAAGAGCTAAAGATTTGGCTGTTATAGTTGGTATAGAAGATACTTTAAATAGAATGGTTGATAACAACAGAGAAATAAATAGATATACATATTTAAAAAATAGAATAATAAATTTATCTAAATTTATGTAAGGGTAGATTATGTTTATAAAAATATTTAACAATATATTAGATTTTATATATCCAAATAAGTGTGTATTTTGTCAAGAAGTTATGCCTTTAGATGAAAAAGATGGCATATGCAAATATTGTTATATGGATATAGATTTTATTATTGATGATAAGGAGCCTACTTTGTCAGTTTTTTCTTATGATGAAACAACTAGATTTTCTATACTTAGATTGAAATATTATAACAAAAGACAATATGCTAAAGTTTTTGCTAAAATGATGTATAACAAATTATTAAAAATAGATACTAAAAAGTATGACTATATAATTTGTGTGCCTATGTATATTAAAAAGAAGAAAAAGAGAGGCTATGACCAAGCAGAGTTAATAGCAGAAGAATTATCTAAACTTTGTAACATACCAATAGAAAAAGGCAATCTTATAAGAACAAAAAATACTTTAGCTCAAAGCAAAGTTTCTTTTGAAGATAGAGCTAAAAATGTAAAAGGAGTTTTTAAAGTTTTAAACCCTGATAAAATAAAAAATAAAAATATTTTGCTTATAGATGATATTTATACAACAGGTAATACTATAAACTATTGTGGTAAAGCTCTTAAACAAGCAGGTGCTAACAATATATGTTATTTTACATTAGCAAAAGTAATATATAAACAAAATTTAGATATAGATTAGTATATATAAGGAAAAAAATAAAAATATCCACAATATTTAGTGTTATCCACAAATATATGTTGAAAACTGATTATTTATTAACAATTTTTCAAAATAGCTACTATATTTTGGTATGTAGATTATTGTGGACAAGTTGAAAACTTTGTTGATAGTGGCTATTTACCTATATTTTTATAAAATATTTATGTAGATAAAAAAGTGTAAAAACTATATATAGTGTTTGGAGGTTAAATGGATAATAAAATAAGATATAATAATGCTAATAGATTTTTTAGAGAAAAATTTGGAGATAAAATAATAAAAGTTGCCCTAGATGGAGGGTTTACTTGCCCTAATAGAGATGGAACTTTATCTTATGGTGGGTGTATATTTTGCGGCGAAAAAGGCTCTGGAGATTTTGCAGGGGATAGAGCCTTGAATATAGAAAAACAATTTGAAATATCAAAACAAAAAATGAACCAAAAGTGGAAAGAGGGTAAATATATAGCTTATTTTCAAGCTTTTACTAACACATATGCTCCTTTAGAATATTTACAAGAAATATTTACTAAAGCATCTAACTTGCCAGATGTTGTAGGTATATTTATAGCTACTAGGCCAGACTGTATAACAGAAGATATAGCTAAATTTTTAGCTAAGTTAAATGAAAAGGTATATATTTGCATAGAGCTTGGATTTCAAACATCTAAAGATGAAAGTATAAAGTTAATAAATAGGTGCTATGATAATATTGTTTTTGAAAATTGTGTAAAAATGTTAAATAACTATGGTATAGATATTATAGTTCATACTATTTTAGGATTACCTTATGAAGATAAGCAAGATATGTTAAATACTATAAAATATGTATCAAAATTTAATATAGCTGGTATTAAATTACAACTTCTACATATTATAGAAAATACTCCTTTACATAAGTTATATATTAATAAACCTTTTAAAATATTAACATTAGAAGAATATATAGATATAGTTATATCTTGTATAGAAATTTTACCACCTAATATAGTTATACATAGAATAACTGGTGATGGTGATAAAAATACTTTAATAGAGCCTAAATGGAGCTTAAATAAAAAGGTTGTGCTTAATAGCATAAATAAACAATTAAATGAAAAAGATACGTATCAAGGTAAATTATTTGACCAGAAGTAAAAATGTTATAAAATATTATCGACATAACAAAAATTTTATTGTATAATAATTATAACTATAAAAAATTAAGAGGTGTTATAAATGAAAAACTCTTCACAATTAGCAGAAAGTAAGCTTATAATAATGTATATGTTACATAAGATGAACTTGCCTATGTCTTTATCTTATATACAAGAGTTTGCTTTAGCTTCTGAATATATGGATTATTTTTCACTTTCTAACTATCTTAGCGAGCTTGCAGAAAGTGAGTATATTATAAAAAATGTAGAACATAATAAAACAACTTATACAATATCTAAAAAAGGTTATAAAACATTAAATCTTTTTGAAAATCTTATCCCAAATTTTACCAAAGAAAAAATAAATGAATATGTAGCAATTAATAAAAATCAAATAAAAAAAGATTTAGATATAATAGCTAATTTTACTGAAAATGATAACGAATATACTGTAAAGTGTGCTGTATATGAAAATAAAACACCACTTATGGAGCTAAGCTTAAAGGTTGCATCTAAAAAATATGCCAATACTATATGTGATAATTGGAAAAAAGATGCTTCTAAATATTATTTATCTTTTATGAAAAATTTATTAAATAGTGATGAAAAATAAGCCACATTAATATTAATGTGGCTTATTTCTTTGTAGCTCTAGGTCTATTATACTATTTATTATAAGTTTGCTATGATTATCTAGTTTTTTATATTTTTTTATCATAGTAAGCTCTTCTTCTTTAATATTTAAATTTTGATTAGAATATGATTTTATATTTGTAAGTCCAAGTATATAATCTATTGATACATCATAAAATTTTGATATTTTTATTAAAAAGTCTGAATTTGGCTCTCTTATGCCAGCTTCATAGTTTGCGTAAGTTGTATATTTTATATTTAATTTTTCTGTAAGCTCTTTTTTGGATAAAGTTGCATCTTCTCTAAGTTTAATTAACATTTCATTAATACACATTTTACCTCCTTATATTTAATAATTTTTACATAAAAAATTATTAATAAAATAAAGATTGTTTAATATATAGTTTAATTTATTATATATTGTTTTATACATAAAATCAATAAATATTACACATTTTGTGATAAACACAATATAAAGATATTGACTTATTACACTAAATGAATTATAATATGGTAAAAAGTACACTATTTGTGTAAAAAAGACGGAGGTGGAATATGCTTAAAAATATATCTTTAGAAATAGAAAAAAGCAATATTAGTTTGCAACAACTTTGTAAGCTTCTATCTATATCTGAAAATATATTACATAGCTGGATAAGGGAAGAAACTTTTATCCCATCATCTAAGTTATTTTTAATGTGTAAGATTTTTGGTTGCTCTAGTGATTATTTATTAAACCAAAAAGAAGATAGAAATTTATTTTAAAATGCTTTGAAAGGAGAGAAAATATGAAAAAGAAAAAACTTTTTTTAGGAGTATTTACAACAGCTTTAATATTTACAAGCACTTTAGTTTTACAAGCTAAAACAGAAAGTATTAATATACCAGTAAAATATAACAATATAAAAATAAATGTTGATGGTAAGCAAATATCTACATCAAATGAACCTTTTATATATAATGGGGTAACTTATTTACCTGTTAGAGATGTTGCAGCTGCAACAGGTAAAACTGTAAACTGGGATGAAAACACAAAAACTGTAAGCCTTACATCTCAAGGTAATGCAGTTAATAATAATCAAAATACACAACCAAAAGATAATAAAGCATCTGTTAATTTTGGTGAATTTTCTGTTAATATTAGAGATGATTTTCATATAACAAAAGATTATCAAGGTAGAGATGCTATATGTGTAAAATATGATTTTACAAACTATGGAGATAAATCTACTAGCCTTAGCTTAGAAACATATAATAAGGTATTTCAAGATGGTATAGAGCTAGAAAGAACTTTTGTTAGCTCAGATGCTATTGATAGACAATATTATGATAATAATAGTAAAAGTATACAAAAAGGTACAACTATTTTAGCGGGGGAATTTTATGTATTAAGAAATAAAACTTCAGATGTTTCAATAGAAGTAGATGATTTTAGCTTTTTTGGGGAAGATAAAATGGCTATAAAAACTTTAAAAATATCTAATTAAAATATAATATTATAATATTTGTAGTAAAGGAGACTATTATGAATAATAATAAAAATATGAAACAATGCAATGTTTGTAATAAAGAAATTGCAAAAAATGCTAAAATGTGTCCACAATGTGGAGCTAAAAATAAAAAACCTTTTTATAAAATGAAACGTACATATGTAATAATTATATTTGTATTTATGTTTTTTGGAATTTTTGGTAGCAGTGATAATAATGATAGTAATACAGTATCTGCTAATAGTAATTTAGAAGTAGCCGTAGATGATACATTAGAAGAAATATCTGATACACAATCTGAAACCCAACAAGAGCAAATTAGCTATACGGCATATGATGTATCTCAATTGATAGATGATTTAAGAAATAATGCATTAAGTGCAACTGAAAAATATAAAAATCAATATGTTGAACTTACAGGAGACTTAAGTGTTATTGATGCTAGCGGTAAATATATAACTATAGAACCTAGTAATGATGATTTTTCATTTGAGAGTATTATGTGTGATATAAAAAATGATGAACAAAAATCAATTATTTCTAGCTTATCAAAAGGAGATACTATTGTAGTAAAAGGTAAAATAACATCAATTGGAGAAGTTTTAGGGTATAGTCTTGATATAGATGAAATAGCAAAAAAACAATAGATTTAAAAATCTTAAATAAAAGCTTATATCAATTTGATATAAGCTTTTTGCAATTTATTACATTAAATAAGTTAAAATTTACATAATAAATTTTTTTGTTGAAATAAAAATAAAAAAATGATATAATCTATAATAAATGAAAAATTTAGGAGAGATTTTTGTGTTTTGTAAAAATTGTGGTAGTGAAATACCAAATAATAGTATAGCTTGTCAAAATTGTGGGGCACCAACATCTTTAGATAGTGGAAATATTGGATATTTTTGCTTGGGTTGCTGTGTACCTGTTGCAGGTATAGTTTTATACCTTGTATGGAAAGACCAAAAACCACAAAATGCTAAAAAATGTTTATGGGGATTTTTGTTATATATAATATTTATGGCTATATATATTGCTATATATGTTGGTGTTTTTTTTATAGCAGGAATTACTGGAAGTTTATAAAGAAAAATAAAATAAATTTAATTTTAGGGAGGACTAAATATGTTTTGTAACAATTGTGGAAAAGAGATACCAGATAATAGTGTAGCTTGTCAAAATTGTGGAGCACCTACTAATAATCAATTAGATTCAGGTAATCCAGGTTATTTCTTTTTAGGTTGTTGTATACCTATTGCAGGTATTATATTATACTTTGTATGGAAAGACCAAAAACCTAAAAATGCTAAAAAATGTATAATAGGTGCTTTAGCTAGTATTATTGCAAGTGTTATATTTTATATATTATACATTTTCATAATTGTTGGTGCAGTAGCAGCATCAGGATTTTAATGGTATAATACTTTAATATGCTGAAGACAATGTCTTCAGCTATTTTAAAATGTAAAAGGAAAGATGTTATATGTTTTGCAAAAATTGTGGAAAAGAAGTAGTTAATAATTGTATTATTTGTCCTAATTGCAAATTTGAAATAGGTAGTATTGACACAGGCAACGAAGCATTTATTTTTTTAGGATATCTTATACCAATAGCAGGGTTTATACTATATTTTATATGGAAAGATGAAAAGCCTAAAACTGCTAAAATGTTACTTATAGGAGCTGGCGTATCAACAGCATTTTATGCATTTATATTTATAATGATTTTATTATTTTATGCTATTATTTATTTTATTATTTTAGTAATGTTATTATCATTTTAGAAATGGCTAGTGTATATATATTATCAGAATTGTTAAATTAAAGGTGTTACTATGTATGAAAAAATATCAAAATTTTTAAAAATACTTTTTATGTGCCATTGTAGAGCAGATAGGTCATTTTTTTATAAGGGTAAGCAATTTCCTATTTGTGCTAGGTGTACAGGAGAGCTTATAGGTATGATAATTGCTATACCTATTGCATTTAAGATAAAAGATTTAAACTGGGTATATATTATTTTATTAAGTTTACCTCTTATATTAGATGGATTTATACAGCTTTTAACTAAATATGAAAGTAATAACTTTAAAAGGGTTGTAACAGGATTTTTATTTGGTATAGCACTTATATTTATATTTTTAAAAATACATTATTCGGCACTTAGTATAGCATTAAAAATAATTAGTATTATTCAACCAGATAATCCAGCCTTAGATAAATATAGTCATTTTTTAAATTAACAAAGGGAGCTTTAAAGCTCCCTTTTATATTAAACCTATATACTAAGTATATAGGTTATTTTAAACTATATAAGCATATTATATAGCATTATTTAGTATTGTATCTACAATTTTATTAGCAAGCTCAAATTTTGTAAGCTTATCAAATGAAATATGGTTATTATTTGATATAAGGGTAGCTATGTTTGTATCTACATTAAAGCCAGCACCTTCTTGCTTTAAATTGTTAGCTACAATATAATCTAAATTTTTATTAGTAAGCTTTATTTTAGAATTTTCTAAAAGATTTTCTGTTTCCATAGAAAAACCACATAATATTTGGTTTTTAGGTTTGTTTTCTCCTAAATATTTTAAAATATCTTTAGTTTGTTTTAGCTCTATATTGTTATCTTTTACCATATGTTTTTTCACTTTTTCGGTATAGACATTTACTGGTGTAAAGTCTGATACGGCGGCAGTCATAAAAATCATATCAAAATTTTTATGAATATCTTTAAAAGCATTAAACATATCTTCTGCTGATGTAGTGTTTATAACATTAGTAAACATAGGTGGGTTAACAGTTGTTTTGCCACATACTAATGTAACATTAGCACCTTTTAGCATACAAACTTTAGCAAGAGCAAAGCCCATTTTACCACTAGATGGGTTTGTAATATATCTAACAGGGTCTATATATTCACAAGTAGCACCAGCAGATATTAAAACATTTTTACCTAGCATAGTTTTTGGAAAGGCAAGTTCTTTTAATATATATTCAAATAAAACATCAGGCTCTGGCATTTTACCAACACCAGTATCATTGCAAGCTAAAAGCCCTACGGCAGGCTCTATAACTTGAAAATCATAATATTTTAATTTATTTATATTATCTTGAGTTATTTTATTTTCATACATATTAGTATTCATAGCAGGTGCTACTATTTTTTTGCATTTAGATGCCAAAACAGTAGTAGTAAGCATATCATCTGCTATACCATTAGCCATTTTTGCAATAATATTAGCAGTAGCAGGGGCTATCATTATAACATCAGCTTTTTTTGCTAAAGAAATATGCTCTACATCATAGTTGGCCTTTTTTTCAAAAGTATCTACAACACATTTATTACCGCTTAAAGTTTCAAAAGTTAAGGGTGATATAAACTCGGTAGCATTTTTTGTCATTATAACATTTACATCTGCACCAGATTTTTTTAACATACTAACAAGATTTGCTACCTTATAACAAGCTATACCACCAGTAACACCTATTATAACGCATTTTCCTTTTAACATAGTTTTTCTCCTTAGTTTTTTATATATTGTATCACAAAATATGAATTATTTATATATTTAATAAAAATTTTTAATTATTTTTGTAAAAATCTTGATTAATTAAGTTTTATTTTGTATAATTAATCTTACACAAACAATTATTAGTGTTATAGAGAAAAAATAATTATTTTTGGAGGATAAAAAAGAAATGGGAAAAGCCTTAATTATTGGTGCTGGTGGAGTTGCTAGTGTTACAGTTCATAAATGCTGCCAAAACCCAGACGTTTTTGAAGAAATTTGTATTGCTAGCCGTACAAAGTCTAAATGCGATGCTTTAAAAGAAAAGCTTGATGGAGGACGCACTAAAATATCAACGGCTCAGCTTGATGCAGACAATGTTGATGAAATTATTGCTTTAATTAATGAGTTTAAGCCAGATGTTGTTATAAACCTTGCATTACCTTATCAAGACTTAACTATAATGGACGCTTGTCTTGCTACAAAAGTACATTATGTTGATACTGCCAATTATGAGCCACTTGATACTGCTAAGTTTGAATACAAATGGCAATGGGCTTATAGAGAAAAGTTTAAAGAAGCTGGTATAACTGCTCTTTTAGGTAGTGGTTTTGACCCAGGTGTTACAGGAGTATTTTCAGCTTATGCCTTAAAACACCATTTTGATGAAATACATTATATAGACATTTTAGATGCAAACGCAGGTGACCATGGTCATCATTTTGCTACAAACTTTAACCCAGAAATAAATATTCGTGAGATTACATCTAAAGGTAGATACTTTGAAGATGGTAAGTTTGTAGAAACAGAGCCTATGGAGATTAAAAGAGTGTATAATTTCCCTGAAATAGGTGAAAAAGATATGTATCTTTTATACCACGAAGAGCTAGAATCTTTAGCTTTAAACATAAAAGGTATTAAAAGAATAAGATTTTTTATGACATTTTCTGAAAAATATTTAACTCATCTTAGAGTTTTAGAAAATGTAGGTATGACAAGTATTGAACCTATTAATTTTGAAGGTAAAGAAATTGTACCTATTCAGTTTTTAAAAGCTATCTTACCAGACCCAGCTAGCTTAGGACCTAGAACAAAAGGTAAAACAAATATAGGTTGTATCTTTAAAGGTATAAAAGACGGTAAAGAAAAAACTTATTATCTTTACAATGTTTGTGACCATGAAGAATGTTATAAAGAGGTTGGTTCACAAGCTATATCTTATACAACAGGTGTGCCAGCTATGATTGGTGCTATGATGATTATGACTAAAAAATGGGACAAAGCAGGGGTATATAACATAGAAGAGTTTGACCCAGACCCATTTATGGAAGAGCTTAACAAATGGGGACTTCCTTGGAAAGAAAGCTTTAATCCAGATATGGTAGACTAATATTAACATTAATTAATATTAATTAATATAAGGCTAAAGACTTTGTCTTTAGCCTATAATAATATTGAAGGTGAAATATTGAATATTGAGTTTGAAAAAGCTACTAAAAAAAATAGAAAGATTTTATATAAATTAAAAGTTTATAAAAATCAAAAAAAGCATATAGAAACTGTATATAATTGTATAAAAGAAGCTAGAAAATATAAATGTTGGCGTCCTATCGGTATAAAGATAGATGATAAATATGTAGGCTTTGCTATGTATGGTTTATGGATAAATGAAGGTAAAAATGGTAGAGTTTGGCTTGATAGATTTTTAATAGATAGAAAATACCAAAATAAAGGATATGCTAAATTAGTTATGCCTTTAATTATTGAAAAAATTAAAAATGAATACAATTACAATAAATTATATTTAAGTGTATATGAAGACAACTATGTTGCTATTAATTTTTATAAAAAATTAGGGTTTAATTTTAATGGAGAAAAAGATATTAATGGAGAATTAGTTATGGTTAAAAGTTTATAAGGAGGAAGATATGAACATAGATTTTAACAGTTTAGAAACACCTTGTTATATTGTAGATGAAAAATTATTAAGAAAAAATCTTGAAACATTAAAATATGTACAAGATAAAACAGGAGCAAAAATTTTGCTTGCAACAAAGGCATTTTCTATGTTTTCTACATTTAACATTGTAGGAGAATATTTAAAAGGGGTAACATCTAGCTCTTTATTTGAGGCAAGGCTTGGCTATGAAGAAATGGGCAAAGAAGTGCATATATATGCCCCAGCATATATGGAAAGAGATTTTGATGATATATTAAAATATAGCGACCATATAGTTTTTAACAATTTTAATCAATATAAAAAATACAAAGAAAAAATAGAAAACTGTGGCAAAAAAGTAGATGTAGGTATTAGAATTAACCCAGAATATTCTGAAATAGAAACAGATATGTATAACCCTTGTTTTGAAAATTCTAGAATGGGTACTACTTTAGAAAATTTTGAAAAAGAATATATTGAGGGCTTAGATGGTTTACATTTTCATACTATGTGTGAGCAAAACTCTGATACATTAAAACGTACGTTAGAAGTTGTTGATAAAAAATTTGGTAAATATATTAAAAATATGAAATGGTTAAACTTTGGTGGTGGCCATCATATCACTAGAGAAGATTATGATATAGACACTCTTATAGAGTGTATTATGTTTATAAAAAATAAATATAATATAGATGTATATTTAGAGCCAGGAGAGGCTATTGCATTAAACACAGGTTTTTTAGTGGCAACTGTTTTAGATGTTATGAAAAATGGTATGGATATAGCTATTTTAGATACTTCTGCTACTTGTCATATGCCAGATGTTTTGGAGATGCCTTATAGACCAAGAATAATAGGTGCAGGTGAGCCTAATCAATATGAATATACTTATCGTCTTGGTTGTCCTACTTGCTTATCTGGTGATGTTATAGGAGATTATTCTTTTAAAGAGCCTTTAAAAGAGGGGGATAGATTAGTTTTTTGTGATATGGCTATCTATTCTATGGTAAAAAATAACACATTTAATGGTATAAATTTACCTTCTATATATTTTAATACACAAAAAGATGGTGCAAAACTAATAAGACGTTTTGGTTATGAAGATTTTAAAAATAGATTATCATAAAATGGTGTAGACTTTGTCTACACCATTTCGTTGTATATTTTATATAAAAAAAGGTATAGATTTTTCTATATCTTTTTATTATATTTTTTAGAAATTTTTATTATTTCATAAAATAAGTCTATAACTCTTTCTTTTTCTAAATCAGAAAGTTCATCTAATTGATTTAATATTTCTTGTAATTTTATTTCATTTTTAGAATTTACATTATTTCCTAAAATAATATCCGAAGAAACATTTAAAGTGTTAATAATTTTAATAAAAGTTTGTAAAGTTGGTGTTTTTACACCTCTTTCTATATTACCTATATGAGTTGTACTTAAATCTAAAATTTCTGCAAATTCTTCTAAAGTTAAATTAGATTTTTTTCTATATTCTCGTATTTTTTTACCTATATAATTGTTATCCACTTTAAAATCCTTCCTTAATTACCAAAATAGTATAGTTTTAGTATATAATAATTAAATATAAATAAAATACTCTAAAAGAATTATAAACTTCTAATAGATAATATTTTTATTGAAAAAATGAAAAATATATACTATAATTTATATATCATATAAGTTAAAGAGGGAATTATTATGAAAGAAAAAACTTGTTTTTTTACAGGACATAGAAATATACATAAAAAAGATTATGATAATATTTATTTTTTAACCAAAAATATTATAGAATTTTTAATAAAAGAAAAAGGTATTACTTATTTTAAAATAGGTGGAGCAAGAGAGTTTGACACAATAGCATCACTATCTATAATAGAGCTTAAAAAAATATATCCTAATATTAAGATAATTTTAGTGTTGCCTTGTAAAAGCCAACCGTTAAAATGGTGTGAAAAAGATAAGCAACTATATAGTATAGTATTACAAAATGCAGACGAAATTATTTACACATCTGAAAATTATATAAAAAATTGTATGCTTAAAAGAAATGATAAACTTATAGAAGATAGCAGCTATTGTATATCATATCTAAAAGAAAATATTAAAAGGGGAGGGACTTTTTATACAGTAAGAAGAGCTATTAAAAATAATATACAAGTTTATAATATTAATAACTATTTATAAGATGTTTTTAAAACTGATAAAATTTAATAAAATATGTTGACAATGTTAAATAATTATGTTAATATAAATTTGACGTTGTTATGCGTCTTTTTTTTGCATAAATAAAAATACAAGAGAGGTGGAAGTCTTGAGAACAAAAATTACTTTAGCATGTACTGATTGTAAACAAAGAAACTACAACACAATGAAAGACAAAAAAGTACATCCAGACAGAATGGAAACTAAAAAATACTGTAAATTCTGTGGTAAACATACTTTACACAGAGAAACTAAATAATTCTCTCTAGTTTATCGAAAGGAGTTTGATAAAGTATGCAAGAGAATAATGAACAAACAAAAAATGTGTCAAACGATTCTTCTAAAACTAAAAAGTCTAACAAAAAAGAAAAAAAGAAAAAAGGTAGCTTTTTTGCAGACCATAAGTCAGAATTTAAAAAAATAACTTGGCCTAATAGAAAAGTTTTGACTAAACAAACATTTACAGTTATTGTTATATCTTTAATTGTTGGTGTGATTATTTTTGCTTATGATTTAGGTATTGACTTTATCATTGAAAATTTAATCAAGTTTATGGCGTAAGTTAAAAGGATATGATTATATGGATAAAAATGACGATTTAAACCAAAACTTTGATGAGCTAAACCAAACTGGCTCTGATGAAAATATTAACCTTTTAGAAGAAGAATTTTCATCTAAAACTGCCCCTACTGAAAAGCCTAGATGGTATGTTATACACACATATTCTGGCTATGAAAACAATGTTAAAGCTAACATTGAAAAAATTATAGAAAACAGAGATATGTATGATGTTATAACAGAAGTGGTTGTTCCTATGCAAAAAACTTATGAAACAACAAAATCTGGCAAAAAGAAAGAGATTTTGAGAAAAATCTTCCCTGGGTATGTTTTTCTTAAGATGATAATGAATGATGACACTTGGTATGTTGTTCGCAATACTCGTGGTGTAACTAGCTTTGTTGGGCCTGGCTCTAAGCCAGTACCTTTAACTGAAGACGAAGTTTTATCTATGGGTATAGAAAAATTTGTAGACACTTGTGAAATAGAATTAGGCGACTTAGTCCTTATAAAAGAAGGGCCGTTTGCTAAATCTAGCGGTGTTGTTAAAGAAGTTAATGCTAGCAAAAGAACTGTTATTGTTAATGTTAATTTCTTTGGGAGAGAAACTCCTGTTGAACTAGATTTTCATCAAGTTCAACAAATGGGATAATGTCCCTGTTACAACTGTTACTGGTATAGATTTATACCGTGGGAGGGAAAATCCCGCTAATTACCACATTACTTAGGAGGTGCCTTAAAAATGGCAAAAAAAATATCTGGTTATATTAAATTACAAATTCCTGCTGGTAAAGCTACTCCAGCACCACCTGTTGGTCCTGCTCTTGGTCAACACGGTGTAAACATTATGGGCTTCTGTAAAGAATTTAACGAAAGAACATCTAAAGACGCTGGTCTTGTTATACCTGTTGTTATCACTGTATATCAAGATAAAAGTTTTACATTTGTTACAAAAACTCCACCAGCTGCTGTTCTTTTAAAGAAAGCTTGTAAATTAGAATCTGGTTCTGGTGTTCCTAACAAAACAAAAGTTGCAAAAATAT
>CALWSN010000037.1 GCA_944384215.1 uncultured Clostridia bacterium
GATAAACAAATAAAAAAGCAAAAAGACCCTTTAGAAAAGCCAGGTATGGTAGGTACATTTTGTAGGGTATATGATATAGAAACTGTAATAGATACTTATTTAAGTGATGTTTATGAAAAGTGTACTATTGGAGATAGATATACTTATTTAGGGGGTTCTACATATGCAGGAGCTGTTTTATATGAAAATGGTACTTTTTTATACTCTAATCACTCTACTGACCCAGCTAGTAGCACTTTATGTAATGCTTTTGATTTAGTACGTATCCATAAGTTTGGAGAGCTAGACGAAAATGCAAAAGAAAATACACCTTCTACAAAGTTACCTTCTTATTTAGCTATGCTTGAGTTTGCAAGCAATGATAAAAAGGTTAAAAAATTAATGCAAAAAGAACGTATGGAAAGTGCATTAGAAGATTTTGAAGATATAGAAGATGAAGACAATGTAGGAGATATTGAAGAAGATGACAGTTGGCTAGAAAAGTTAGAAACTAATAAAAATGGTAAAAATTTAAACACTATAAACAACATAGTTATAATACTTAAAAATGACCCTAACTTAAAAGGTAAAATAGCTTTTAATGAATTTACTCAAAGACCTATGTTAAAAGGTAAAACGCCTTGGAATAAAATAGATAAAGAGTGGGATGATTTTGATGATTCAGAGTTAAGAAACTACTTAGAAAAAGTATATGGTATAAAAGGTAAAGCTCAAATTGACGATGCATTTAATAGTATTTTAAATGCTAATAGGTATCACCCTATAAGAGACTACTTAAACGATTTAAAATGGGACGGTACAGAACGTTTAGAAAAATTGTTTATAAACTATTTAGGTGCAGAAGATACAGAATATACAAGAGAAGTTACGAAAGTAACATTGATAGGTGCAATAAAAAGAGTTTGTGAGCCAGGTGCAAAGTTTGATACTGTATTAGTTTTAGTTGGTGGCCAAGGACTTGGTAAATCAACATTAGTTAAAAAATTAGGTGTTGAATGGGGTAGCGAAAGTTTAGATACCTTTAAAGGTAAAGAAGCTTATGAGCAATTACAAGGGGCTTGGATAATAGAACTTTCAGAAATGTCAGCTATGTCAAAAGCAGATATTAATACTATAAAACATTTTTTAACAAAAACAGAAGATAGATTTAGAGCTGCTTTTGCAAAAAGAGTAAAAGGAGTCGCAAGGCAGTGTGTCCTTATAGGTACATCTAACAATTATGACTTTTTAAAAGACCCTACAGGAGATAGACGTTTTTATCCTCTTGATGTTGGTAGAATAGGTATTACAAAAAATGTTTTTAAAGATTTAACAAAAGATGAGATAGGGCAAATATGGGCCGAAGCCTATTATTTATATAAAAAAGGCGGAGAATCTTATATTTATGATGATAAACTTCTAAAAATGGCGAGAGAAGAACAAAAAAACCATAGAGAAGAAAACCCTATACAAGGCGTAATAGAAAATTATCTAAATATCTTATTACCAGAACACTGGAAGAATATGGCTATATCAGAAAGACTTAAATACCTAAATGATATAAATAGAAATGACCCTTTAGCAGAAGTAGGAACAGTTAAAAGGAATAAGGTTTGTATACTTGAGATATGGGTTGAGGCTTTAGGTGGGCAACCTAAAGATTTAGACAGAGCTAAAAGTAATGAAATAAAAAACTGTATTCTTAAAATAGATGGTTGGGTTTGGAATAAAAACCCGTTACATTTTTCAGCAGGGTATGGAAGACAAAAAGGATTTATTTTTAAAAATTAATTTTAATTATGGCAACTATATGAGGTAGTCAATTTATTTTTTAGTTGCCATAAAAAACATTAGATTTTATATAGGTGCATATGTTTTGACAACTAAGTAACTAATATTTTATATATAATATATATTTTATATATTATGATATATATATAGCCTATATACTCCATAAAGTATGTATATAATATAGAAATTGAAAAAAAATAGTTACTATGTTGCCAAAATCTTTAAAAGTATTGAGAATTCAATATTTTTTGCGGCAACTTATATAGGAACTAATATAAAATGAGGTAAGTTTATGTTAGAAAAGGATATAGAGCAAAGTTTGGTTAAACATATTAAAGCTAAAGGTGGCTTATGTATAAAATTAAATTCAAGTACAATGGCAGGTTTACCAGATAGATTAGTAATTTTAAAAAATAAAATAATATTTATAGAGCTTAAAGCACCTAAGCAAAAGCCTAGAAAGTTACAAACTGTAATAATGGGCAAGCTTAAAAGCTTAGGTTGTGATGTTAGAGTAATTGACAATTTAGAAAAAAAAAAAAATATATAGGAGTTGATATTTTGGGACAAGTTTTTAAGCCCCATAACTATCAAAAAATAGCTATAAAACACGTTTTGAAAAATAAACGTGCAGGACTATTTTTAGATATGGGGTTAGGTAAAACAGTAATTACGCTTACAGCAATAGACAAGCTAATGTATGATAGGCTTGAGATAGAGAAAGTGTTAATAATAGCACCACTTAGGGTAGCAGAAGATACTTGGAGCAGAGAAGCAGAAAAATGGGAGCATTTAAAACATTTAACAATATCAAAAATTTTAGGAAATGTTAAAGAAAGACGAAAAGCTTTAATAACAGATGCAGATATTTATATAATTAATCGTGAAAATGTAGTTTGGTTAATAAATGAATTATCAAGTTTTGGTAACGGTTGGGGCTTTGATATGGTTGTTATAGATGAACTATCAAGCTTTAAAGCACCCTCAAGTAAAAGGTTTAAGGCTTTAAAGAAATACATAACTAAAAGTAATAGGGTACTTGGACTAACAGGTACACCTAGCCCTAATGGTCTTATAGATTTATGGAGCCAAGTTTATTTAATTGACAGTGGAGAAAGACTTGGAAAAACTTTAACAGGATATAGAGAAAGATTCTTTTTGCCCGATAAACGAAACCAACATACCATATTTAGCTACAAGCCAAAAGAAGAAGCAGAAGATAACATATATAAAAAATTAGAAGATATATGCTTATCTATGACGGCAACAGATTGGCTAGATTTACCAGAAAGAATAGACAATATAAACTACATAACTTTTGATAAAAAAGAAGAACAAGCTTATAGAGAGTTTGAAAAAGAAATGTATTTAAGTTTATTAGAGGGAGAAGTAACAGCAGTTACAAAAGGAGTTTTAACAAATAAACTTTTACAATTTTGTAATGGGGATATGTATCTTGAAAGTGGTGGCATAGGTATTACTAGCGATAAAAAAATAAAAGCCTTAGAAGAAATAGTAGAATGTTCTAATGGTAAACCTATTTTATGTTTTTATAGCTATAAGCACGACTTAGAAAGAATAAAAAAAGCTTTTAAAAAAGCAATAGTTTTAGAAGATAGTGAAACTATTAAACAGTGGAATAATGGAGAGATAGAGTTACTTTTAACACACCCCGCAAGTGCTGGCCACGGACTAAATTTACAAGCGGGAGGTAATATAATTGTTTGGTTTGGACTTACTTGGAGCTTAGAACTTTATATGCAGGC
>CALWSN010000038.1 GCA_944384215.1 uncultured Clostridia bacterium
TTTTAAATCATCTATAACCTTCTTTATAACTTTATTACTAATCAATTAAAAATTACCTCCTATATTTTTATTAAAAACCTAACTAATAATCATAAAATATATGGTATAAGTTAAATTATATTAAAAATAATGATACAATGATTAATATAAAATAAGCAATTTTATTTTTATATAATTTAATAAATTTTTACACTTCATAATATTAAAGTAATTTATGTGTATCTTTTTTTAATTTATATTATTATATATATTTTTATATTTCTAAAATTTTTATGCATAAATTTAAAATATGGTTATATATGTTAAATCCAAAAACATACATAACCATATTTATAAAAATTATCTCATATTATTAGTTTTTGGTTCTTCATAAGTTTCACCAAATGTTTCAACAGTAACTTTAACCATTTTTTGTTCTTGTCTAGGTCTATCAGAAAAATCTGTTGCAACAGTTGCTATTTTATCAACATTTTCTATACCTTCAACAACTTGACCAAAGCTAGCATAAGAACCGTCTAAATGTGGTGCATCTTGGTGCATAATAAAAAATTGAGACCCAGCAGAGTTAGGGTGCTGAGCACGAGCCATAGATATAACACCTCTTTTGTGCTTTAAATTATTTTCAAATTTATTTAAAGCAAATTCACCATCTATACCATATCCAGGGCCACCCATACCATTTTTATCAGGGCAACCACCTTGTATCATAAAACCTTCTATTACTCTATGAAAAATAAGCCCATCATAAAACCCTTTGTTTATAAGACTTATAAAGTTGTTTACTGTATTAGGAGCAACATCTGGCATAAGCTCCACTTTAATAATATCACCATTTTCCATTTCTATTGTAACAATAGGATTTTTACTCATTTATATATCCTCCAATTTTTATAAATTTTTATTTATATATTACATTTAATTTAAAACTGTGTCAATATTATATATAAATATTAACAATTAATAAATTGTATTTTTTCTATTTTTTTTCTAATTCTTTGGATAGCATTATCAATAGACTTTTCATCTTTTTCAAGTTTTTTAGCTATTGTTGCATAGCTTCTGCCCTTTAGATAAAGCTTTAAAACCTGTTTTTCTAGTATACTTAAATTTTCGTTTATTTGTTTTTGTAAAGTTTTTACATTTTCTTTATCAATAACAATTTCTTCAGGGTTTAAAATTTTGCTTTCTTCTAATTTATCAATATATGTTGTTTCGCTATCTTCTTCATAAGCCAACATATTTAAAGATAAATAAGAATTAAGTGGTAAATGTTTTTTTCTATTAGCAGTTTTTATAGCTGTCATAACCTGCCTATCTATACAGATTTTAGCAAAAGTTTGAAAGCTGGCATCTGCTTTTTTATAATCTCTTATAGCTTTATAAAGACCTATCATACCTTCTTGTATAATATCTTCTGTGTCTGCACCTATCATAAAATAAGCTCTTGCACGTATCTTTACAAGATTTTTATATTTAGTTATTAAATAGTCAGTTGCTTTACTGTCTCCTTTTTTTATAATATCTAAAATTTCCTCATCTGTATAATTTTCATACATTAGTTTTAATCCTCTTTATAATATTTAACGTTTATATAATAAACTGTATTAGTATATTAATAAAAGACTCTATAAAAGAGCCTCTTAAACAAAAATAATAAGCAAGTCTATAAGCCGAGTTCTGTATTTGACGGTCATCTATCTAGTGCTACTGTTACCAGTAGCCTCTTGCGAACTTTTTATGAAACAGGCGAGCAACCTTATATGTTTCAATGTTCTTGCACCAGGTGGGGTTTACAGAGCCTCTCTTGTCGCCAAGAGAGCGGTAAGCTCTTACCTTACCTTTCCATCCTTACCTAAAAAATAGGCGGTTTATTTCTGTTGCACTTTCCTTAGAGTCGCCTCCACTGGACGTTATCCAGCACCCTGCTCTGTGGAGCTCGGACTTTCCTCATACTAAAAAGTATGCGACCATCTGGCTTACTTATATCTTATATTAAATTTTAACACATTTAGTTGTTGTTAGTCAATACATCTTCTTCATCATTTGGATATTCTTTAACCTTTTTATCAAGTATTTTTTCTAAAAATATAACAAATAATACTATTAATATACCTATAAGTATAAATGATAGCCTATAAACACCTGAATAAAAAGGTGTTGTAAATACGCTTTTTGCTGCATTTAAAGAACTTATTGTTATAAAAATTATTTGTATATAATAGCTTTTTACAAAGGTATAAATATAAGATAAGATAGCTGCTATAATCCCTAAAAACTCTGTTGGTATAAGGCCACCAAAAAGTATAAAAAAACATATAACCCCTATAATAGTTCCTAAAAATCTATCTTTTATTCTTTCTTTTGTCATATGAAAATGTGGTTGAGTTAAAGATGATACCGTCATACTAATCCACATACCTTTTTCTATATTAAAAAATTCTGTTAAAAACATAGATATAGTTAAACCTAAAGCCATTTTTATATTAAATACAGTTGTTTCTTTTGATATGCTAATATTGTTATATATATCTTTTATAGTTTTTCCATTTTCTAATTTTCTATGTTTTATACAGTACACTAAAGTTAAAAGTATACCAGATAGTATAAAAGCTAAAGCTCTTTTAGGTATCTGGTTTGGTTCTATTGGCATACCTTCTGCAAAAATGTACATTAAAATAAATGGTATATATGTTTTATTTTTTAAATGTACTGTTGATAGCGTCATAAACAAATATATTGTAATTATATTAAACAATATAGCTAAATAAACATTATAAACAGAAACTATGTTAGCAACTGCCATTAATAAACATAAGCCAAAAATAATAAAAGGAGCCTGTTTTTTATCAAGCCCTAAATCTATATTATAAAACATTATTATACCAGTTACTAAACCAACACCTATAAGTTGATTTTCACTACCTAATATAGCAGAAAACCCTACTATAAAAGCTATTATACATAATAATTGCAATAAATTTTTTATTGCTAGTTTAAAAAAATCTTTTTTCAAATAAATTACTTCCTTTTTTGTATTTTAAACTACCCCTATATAATATAAGGGTAGTTTAACTTTTTAAATTTTATATAAGTTTTTAATAATATAAAGTTTTATATCTTAAAACTAAAAACGCTATCTTTTACCAATATCTTTTCTATAAAAGCTATCTTTAAAATATACTATATTAAGTGCATTATATGACTTTTCTAAAGCTTTTTCAAGGTTTTCACCTTTAGCCATAACACCTAATACTCTACCACCGTTATTTACTATTTTATTGTCTTTAATAGCTGTTCCTGCGTGATAAATAAATACATCTTCTAATTTTTTAGCATCTTCTAAACCTGTTATTTCATAACCTTTTTCATAGCTATCAGGATAACCACCAGATGCTAATATAACACAAGAAGTAGAAAAATCTTCCCATTCTATATTTAAAGTATTAAGCTTTTTATCTAAGCAAGCATTTATTATATCAATTAAATCTGTTTTAAGCCTAGGTAAAACAACTTGAGTTTCTGGGTCACCAAACCTTGCATTATATTCTATAACTTTAGGGCCTTGTTCTGTAAGCATAAGCCCAAAAAATAAAACACCAACAAACTCTCTATCTTCTTTAGCTAAAGCCTCCATAGTAGGTTTAAATATAGTATCCATAGCAGTTTTAGCTATATCTTCTGTATAATATTTACTAGGAGATATAGTGCCCATACCACCAGTGTTTGGGCCTTCATCATTATCAAAAGCTCTTTTATGGTCTTGAGCAGATACCATAGGTATTATAGTTTTGCCATCACAAAAACATAATATAGATACTTCTTTACCAGTCATAAATTCTTCTATAACTACATTTTCACCAGATTGTCCAAACTTTTTATTAACCATAATATCTTTAAGGTTTTCTTTAGCCTCTTCTAATGTTTTACATATTAAAACACCTTTTCCTAAGGCAAGTCCATCTGCTTTTATAACAACAGGTGGTTGTAAAGTTTCTACATATTTAAGGGCATCTTCATAAGAAGAGAAAGTTTCGTAGCTAGCCGTAGGTATGTTATATTTTTTCATAAGGTCTTTAGAAAAAGCCTTGCTACCTTCTATAATAGATGCTCTTTTGTTAGGTCCAAATATTTTAAGTCCGTTTTTTTCAAATTCATCTACAATACCAGCTACAAGAGTATCGTCCATAGCAGCTATTGTCATATCTATATTGTTATCTTTTGCAAATTTTATAAGTAAATCAAATTCCATAGGTGATATATTAATAGTTTCTGCCAATTCACTAATACCAGGGTTACCAGGAGCACAATATATCTTTTCTACCTTATTAGATTTTGATAATTTATGTACAATAGCGTGTTCTCTACCGCCACCACCAACTACAAGAACTTTCATTACTTATATCCTCCTAACAATATTATCTACTATTTTTATTTGTTTGTTTAAAATAAGATTTATAGCTTGTGGCAATATAATCCACTCTGCCTCTTCCATTACGCGTTTTTGTAAAATTTCAGGGGTATCGTTATCATCTACAAAAACTTCTTTTTGTATAATAATAGGGCCTGCGTCTGCCTCTTCTGTTACAAAGTGAACAGTGGCACCTGTTATTTTACAACCACGAGCTAAAACACCTTGGTGCACTTTAATACCATAATAACCTTCACCAGAAAAAGCAGGTATTAAAGATGGGTGTATATTAATTATTTTATTTTTAAAGTTATTAACAAAGTTTTCTGATAAAATAACCATAAACCCTGCTAAAACAATTAAGTCTAATTCTTTTTCTTTTAAATAATTAATAAGTGTATCTTCATATAAATTTTTATTTTCAAAATCTTTTACCTTTATAACTTTTGCTTCAATATTGTTATTTTTAGCACGTTGAAGAGCAAAAGCATCTTCTTTATTGCTAACAACTGTTTCTATTTTAGCATTTTTTATAACACCATTATTTATACTATCAATAATAGCTTGTAGGTTTGTACCACCACCAGAAACTAAAACACCTATTTTAAACATATTTCTATTCCTTCTCCTTTTGTAACATTACCTATAACAAAAGCATCTTCGTTAAGCTCTTTTAAACAAGATATAGTTTTATCTACATCATTTTTATCAACAGCTAAAACAAGACCTATACCCATATTAAATGTTTTATACATATCCATTTTAGCTACATTACCTTTTTTCATAATAAGCTCAAAAATAGGTAAAATAGGAAAAGAACCATCTTCTATATTAACTTTAAGGCCTTTAGGCATCATTCTTGGTATATTTTCTACAAAGCCACCACCTGTTATATGGCTTATACCTTTTATATCAACTTTTTTAATAAGCTCTAAAACAGTTTTTACATATATTTTAGTAGGAGTAAGAAGAGCTTCACCTAAAGTTTGTCCAAGCTCATCTATATATTCATTTACATTTTCTTTATTAGGATTAAATATTTTTCTTACAAGAGAGTATCCGTTAGAGTGTATACCACTAGAGCTAACACCTATTAAAACATCTCCATCTTTTATTTTTTTACCGTCTATAACATTAGCATTATCTAATATACCAACAGTAAAACCAGCAAGGTCATATTCATCTTCTGGATAAAAACCTGGCATTTCTGCTGTTTCTCCACCTATAAGAGAGCAACCAGCCATAACGCAACCTTTAGACACACCTTCTACTATTTTTGCTATTTTTTCTGGATAGTTTTTACCACAAGCAATATAGTCTAAGAAAAATAAAGGCTCTGCACCACTACAAACAATATCATTAACACACATAGCAACGGCATCTATCCCAATAGTATCGTGCTTATCTGTTAAAAAAGCTAATTTTAGCTTTGTTCCCACACCATCTGTGCCAGAAACTAATACGGGTTCTTGCATATTTTTTGCTTTTTCAATAGAAAATAAGCCACCAAACCCTCCTATGTCTGTCAAAACTTCCTTTCTAAATGTAGATTTAACGTGGTCTTTCATAAGTTCTACTGACTTATAACCTGCTTCTACATCAACACCTGCTGATTTGTAATCCATTTTTTTATCCTCCTAAGAAATAGTATAAATACAAAATAATAATACCATATATTAGTATATTTTTCAAATATTAATTAATTCTTTTTACATTTAAAAATATATCTTTACATAAGTTTATGTTTTCTTTATTTCCTATTGTACATATACTATTTTCTTTTAAGCTATTTTGTAAAATTTCAAAATAATTTTTTATATCGCTAAGGGTAGCATTTAAAACTTGTTGCCTGTTTATATATAAATCTTTTTCATCTATTTGTTTAAAATATCTACTCATAGCAATTTGATTTATTTCATAATTTTTCATTGGCTTATCCATTATATTTATAGTGCCTATCTTATACATATGAAACTCTTTTTCACTAATATTTAAATCTTTTATATAGCTAGGTATTTTGTTAAAATTATCATAAGTTTTTAATATATTAGGGTCGCTATAAGAGCTTAAAACCATAAGCCCACTGTCAGATATAGATATATCTCCACCATAAGCTCCACCTTCTGTTCTTATTTTATACCAAATATAGTCACTTTCAACTATTCTTTTTAAAATACTTAAATAACCTGTATATTTAAAATTATTTTTTTCTAAAAATGCTACTTTAGTGTTATAATTAACATCTGAAGATATGTAAAAAGCTTCATTTTTTATAAGTAAATTACTATTTGTAGATAAATTATTTATTATTTTATTATTATTAAATATATTTAAAGTTTCAATACTTTTAACAGCATTTTCTTTTATATCTTCTCTACAACCTATGCCAAAATATACATTATTTATATTTAAAATATTATTTTTTATATACAATAAATTTTCTATAATATTATCTAAATTTTTGTCTATATCTTTACATAAATCTTTTAACCAATAATAAAACTCTATGCCCTCAACATTTTCTATATATAAACTTTTTTCACATATATAACTTTTAGCCCTTTTAATAGCATATTGCTTAGGGTCTTTTAAAATATCTAATTCACATTTATATAAAAATTCTAAAATAAAATTTTTAATTTTTTCTTTATTTTCAAATATAGTATTTTCAAATATTTCATTTATTATATTAAATGCTTGCTTTATATTTTTATCTAAAATTCTAGCAGAAAAACCTAATGCGTTAAAAAATTTGTTTTCTTTTAAAGGTATAATACCATTATATGTGCTAGCACCACCTATTAATATGTTTATAGCTTGTTCTAATTTATCACTTGTATAATTTTTAGTATCTAATTTACCTAGTAAATATACATATATACTTATATATTTACCATATTTAAAACTAAGATTAGATATGTCTACAACCATATTAAAATATAATATTTCAGATTTTATGTTGTTATATACTAAAGGTCTATTTTTTATTTGTAATATTTGAGTATTAATTTTAAATATGTCTTTTTCTATATCTTCTATTTTTAGTGGTGGTATTTTTTCTATATCTTCTATTTTATCTGTTTCTTGTTGATATTCTGTTAAAGGTTTAATATTTTTTATATAGTTTTTATTATCAGTTTTTTCTTGTTTGTTAGTAGGCTTTAGTATACAATAAACAGCATTATTATTATTTATTATATTTTCTATTAAAAGACTTTTAAAATCTATATTTTTAATGTCTTCTATAAGTTTATTAAATTTTAAACTGTCAAAATTATATTTTTCATAGAGCATATTTTTAAGAAGCGTTATATTATAAAATAACCCTGGTGGTTTATAACCAAAATCTTTTTCTTTAAAATAAAATTCATTTGTAGCTATACCACCTTCTATTAATTTTTCATCTATATCTATATTTTTTATAGTATTTTCTAATATACTTTTAAACTTTTCTATACTATCTTCTTTAGTACCTTCTATTAGTATAGTATAAACAGGCTCTAACATATCATCATCTATATAGCTTGTAACATCTGTACATATTCCTTCATCTACAAGAGCCTTTTTTAATATACCTTCTTGATTTTCTGTTAGTATATCTGATAAAATATCAAAAGCTATATTTTTAGCTTCATTAGTAGAAAAATTTAGTTTAAAACTAGCCTGTATATAATTTTTTTCATCTTCTAAATCTTCACTTGTATAATAAAAATCTTGAAAAATAATAGGCTTATCTAAATCTTTACTTTTTTCTATAACATTTATATTACCTTTATGAAATTTTGATAAATACTCTGTATCTAAATAATGTAAATAATAATCTATATCTAAATCTCCATAAAAATAAATTATGCTATTAGATGGACTATAATATTTTTTATATGTTTCTATAAATTCATCATATGTAAGGTTAGTAATATAGTCTGGGTGACCACCAGAATCATATTCATAGCCATTGTTAAATAGCTTTTGTTTAACTTTAAAATCTATTATAGCATCTGGTGTAGAATATGCGCCTTTCATTTCGTTATATACTACACCATTTATCTCTTTGCCATTATAGTGCCAACCTTCTTGTAAAAATATTCCTTCTTTTTGTTCTATTAAAGGGAAAAATACTGCATCTAAATATACATCTAATAGCTTAAAATAATCTTTATCGTTAGGGCTAGCTATTGGGTATAATGTTTTATCTGCAAAAGTTATAGCATTTAAATATGTATTTATAGTACATTTATCAAGTTGATTAAAAGGTTCTTTTAAAGGATATTTTAAAGAACCACAAAGCACACAATGTTCTAAAATATGAAAAACACCTGTATTATTTTTAGGCAAAGTTTTAAAAGATATAGAAAAAACTTTGTTTTTATCATTATTTTTTATATATACAATTTTTGCACCAGTTTTTATATGCTCATATAAAAACCCTTCACCAATATTGTATATATCTTCTTTTTTTAATAAGTTATATGTCATTTTTTTCTCCTATTTTTAAAGCTACCGATAAAAATCGGTAGCTTATTAATTAATTTTATTTTTTGCATCGTTATATTGTTTTAATTGTTCTTCATTAAAACCATTAACATTAATACTATTTATCACATTTTTAGCATCTGTTTTTTGTCCTTTTTCATATAAATTTAAAGCTTGCTCTATTTTTTGATAATTAGTATTTATAGTTTCTTTATCTATATGTATTTGTAGCTGTTTTTTTATTTGTTCATTTTCTTGTTGTAATGTTTTTATTTGTTCATCTTTTTGTAAGATAATATTATTTTCTTCTTCTTTAGCATTATCTATCTGAATATTTAATTGCTCTATCTCTGCCGATTTTCTATCTATATAATCTGGTATAAATAAAAAATACATAGTTAGCCCACATAACAATATGCCAAATATAAAAGAAAAAAACGCTACAAACCCACTGCTGTTATATTTTATCTTGCTATAATCTTCGTCTTCATCAACAGTTTTTACCATACCATTGTATGTATATTCTTCAGATAAAATTTCTTCTTTATCTTTATTTTTCTTTCTTCTAGACTCTATTTCATCTATATATCTTAATGTAGTTTGATTGTTTTTGTCTAAAAGCAAAACATTATGTAAAACTTTTAAAGCTTTTTTATATTTTCTTTGTACTATGTAACAAAAAGCTAATAGGTTCATAGCATCTATAAAGTTAGGGTTTATATCTAAAGCTTTTTTAAGCCTTATAACAGCCAAATCATCATCTCTATGTTTTAAATAACTTATAGCTTGATTATATAATCTAACAGCATCATCTAATTTTTCAAATTTTCTTATATCCTTATTAAATACTTCTAAATAATAAAAGGCTTTATTATCTTTATTATGGTTAATGTTTGAGCTTAAAACCCACTGTTTAACAGCATCACCTAACCTACCTGTTTGATAATATAATAAACCTAGCAAGTTTCTAGCCTCTGTATTATTTTTATTAAAATATAAGCTTTTTTCTATTAAAGATATAGCATTATAAAAGTCTTTTTTATTAGCTTTTTGTAAGGCTTCGTTATAAAGCCTTACAGATATATTAAAAATTTTATTTAAAACATAAGCATTTTCATTGCAATTTGGACATATATGGTTATTTTCTATTATAATTCCACATATAGGACACCTCATTTTAAGCTAACCCCTATCTCTATCTTTTGTTATTTCTTTAATAATATCTATTATATCGTATATTTCGTCATTTATTACAGAGTCTTCTATATCGTCTATTTCAACAATTGGCTTAAATTTTAAAATTTCTTCATTAAAATTAATCATAAAAACTCCTTTTTATCTAATAAATAGTAATATTATAATAATAACATTAAAATACAATAATATCAATTATTTTTCAAATTTTTTATTTAATTTTTTAGTTGTAATAATAAATAAAGTTATTGTAGAAATAGCTGCTATAAAATCTGATATAGGCTCTGCTAAAAATACTGCAAAGACTTTATTCTCTATACTCATAGGAAATACTGCCTGTTGAAATAATGTTATAAATGAATCTGGCAAAATAGCTGGCAATATATATATAAGAGGTATTAGTAATATAATTTTTCTAAGAAGTGCTAAAAATAGGGATGCTTTTGCTTGCCCAAGAGCAACAAAAGCCTGTTGACAAGCAAACTGTGCTCCCATTATAAATACAGAAAACATATATATTTTTAAAGCAATATTAGCATAACTCATCATAGCTTCATCATCTCTTGCAAATATGCCAACAAATAATTCTGGTTTTGTAAGAGATAATGCCCATATTATAGTTGTAAATATAACAGATATTGTAATAGTAAGTTTATAAGTCTTCTTAACTCTGTCCATTTTATTAGCACCATAGTTAAAGCTTATAATAGGCTGAGAACCTTGCCCTATACCCATAGCTATTAAATTTACACATTGCATAATAGTAGCAATTATAGTCATACTACCTACTGCTATATCTCCACCATATTTTTTTAAAGAAGAGTTAAAAGCAATATTTAATAAACTTTCTGTACTTTGCATAATGAAAGGAGATATACCCAGGGCTAATATAGGTAACATTATAGACTTTTTAAGTTTAAAATATTTTTTATTTATTTTTATTTTTGAAATCTTAGACACGCTTAAAAATCTTAAAACCCATATAGCAGAAACGGCTTGAGATATAACAGTAGCAAGAGCTGCTCCTTTAACGCCCATATTAAATATTTTAATAAATATAAAGTCAAAAACTATGTTAAGAACTGCCCCTATAATAACAGTTTTCATACCCACATTAGCAAATCCTTGGCAATTTATAAAAGGATTTAAACCTAAAGCTATTTGTACAAATATAGTACCAATAACATAAATATCTGCATATTCTTTAGCATAAGCAATTGTGTTTTCACTAGCACCAAAAATCAATAATAGCTTTTCATTAAATATTAAGAAAAACACTGTAAGTATAATAGATATACCTACAAGGCTTATAAAAGAGTTGCTAAGTATTTCTTCTGCTTCGTCATAATCATTTTGCCCCATCTTTATAGCAGCACGTGGCGACCCACCCATACCTATTAAAGATGCAAAAGCAGATATTAAAATTATTATAGGGAAAGTAACCCCAACACCTGTTAAAGCAAGTGTTCCAATATTTGGTATACCTGCTATAAACATTCTGTCTACAATATTATAAAGTAAGTTTACTATTTGAGCAACAACTGCTGGTATAACCATTTTTAACAATAACTTTCCTATACTTTCTGTTGCTAACTGATTATTTTGATTATTGTTTGTATTGCTCACTGTCTATTTCTCCTTTACTTTTTGTAAAAAATCAATAGCTTGTTTATAATCATTTATTTTATAAACTATTTTATCTTCTGTATCTTCATATTTGTCATCTATATCTATAACCATTACTACATCACACCCAGCACTATAACCTGCCCATATACCGTTTCTAGAATCTTCAAAAACTAAAGCATCTTTAGGTTCTACACCTAATTTTTTACAGGCTTGTAAATAAATATCAGGAGAAGGTTTTCCATTTTCTATCATATCACCACATACTACCACATCAAAATATTTATATAAATCTACTTCTTTTAAATATTTTGTTGCTATATCAGTAATAGTAGATGTTGCAAGAGCAATCTTTAAGTTATTATTTTTTATATATTTTAAAAATTCTTCAATACCTTCTTTAACAGGTATGCCATCTTTTAATATATATTCATCTTTTATATGTTCTCTACGTTGTCTTATTTTATGAAAATCTATATCTGTACCAAACATTTCTTCAAAAATAGCCTTTATAACATTTATAGTGCCACCTCTCATTTTTGATAAATGTTTATTTTCTATACATATATTAAATTCTTTGCCAGCTTCTTGCCAACATTTCATCAAAAGTTTTTCAGTATCTAATATAACGCCGTCCATATCAAATATAATAGCCTTGTACATAATAATCCTCCAAACATTAACTATTGTTCATTACCTTTTTTATAAAAATACTGTAATTTTTTCATAGCTTTAAAATGTATACTATCTTTTGTAAATGTATTATTTTTATTTTTTTTACCTGCTTTTTCGCCCATTAAAACATATATTCCTTCATCTATATTTTTTATAGGATATATATGAAACTTGCCATTTTTAACAGCCTCTACAACTTCATCTTTTAAGCATAAATCTTTTACATTTTGTATAGGTATTAAAACACCTTGTTCCCCTGTTAACCCTCGTCTATTACATATATCAAAAAAGCCTTCTATTTTTTCATTAACACCACCTATTGGTTGTATCTCACCCATTTGATTAACACTACCAGTAACGGCAATGCTTTGTTTAATAGGCATATCAGAAAGACTAGATATTATAGCATATAGCTCTGTGCTAGATGCACTATCACCATCTACACCATTATAGTTTTGCTCAAAACATATTCTACAAGATAAACTAAGAGGGAATAAACTTGCATAAGTTTTTCCAAGATATCCAGCTATTACTTGAACACCTTTATTGTGTATACTACCGCTCATATCTGCCTCTTTTTCAATATTAACAATACCAGCTTTACCAACATATGTTGTAGCAGTAATCTTTGTAGGCTTACCAAAACTATAACTACCATAATCTAAAACAGCTAATCCATTTATTTGCCCTATTTCTTGACCATCTGTTTTTATCATTATATCATTTTCTAATATCATATCTTCATATTTTTTTTCATAAAGGTTTATAAATTCTATTTTTTTATCTATTGCTTTTTTCACATATTTTTCACAAA
>CALWSN010000039.1 GCA_944384215.1 uncultured Clostridia bacterium
AGTAGAAATAGTGCTAGAGCCAGAAGATAAAACTATAAAAAGAAAAACAAGAAAAAGAACAATGATTTTAAATGAGCTACAAAGGCGAAACTTAAATACTAATATAGGTGGTAGCACAAAAAAAGACAATATACTAACAGCTTATAGAGAGCAAGTTATATTTTTAGCTTGTGCTTTAAACAAAATAGAAAAGGGTAGCCCTTCAAGTATAAAAAAACAATTTAATATACAAAACGCTAGCTATATTTTACAAAATAATCATTATGGATATTTTGAAAGAATAGAAAGAGGTGTTTATACTTTATCTAAAAAGGGCAAAGATATGCTAAAACAAAATGAGTTTAAAGAAGCTATATTATATTACACTAAGGAGGTGGAAAAAATTGTTTAATATAGAGCGTAATGAAGAATGTTGGTGTGGTAGTGGTAGAAAATATAAAGCTTGTCATTTAAGAAAAGATGAAGAAATGTTAGAGCCTTTTCAAAAACAAGGATACCCTATACCACCAAGAAATATAATATTAACAAGGGAGCAAATTGAAGGTATAGAAAAATCGGCAAAGCTTACAAAGTCTATTATAGATGAGGCAGAAAAAATAATAAAAGAAGGTGTATCTACCTTAGAAATTAACAACCTTGTTCACAAACTAACAATAGATGCAGGGGCAATACCAGCACCACTTAACTATAATGGCTTTCCTAAAAGTTGCTGTACATCTATAAACAATGTTATATGCCACGGTATACCATCTAAAGATGAAATATTAAAAGATGGTGATATAATAAATTTAGATATAACATCTATTTTAAATGGTTACTATTCAGATATGAGCCGTATGTATATGATAGGTAATGTACCAGATAATGCTAAAAAACTTGTAGAAGTTACTAAAGAGTGTTTAATGGCAGGTATAGAGGCAGTAAAACCTTATAGACCTATATCTGATATAGGAAATGTTATAAATGATATAGCAGATAAACACGGCTATGGGGTAGTTAGAGCATTAACAGGCCACGGAGTAGGTATAAAATTTCACGAAGAGCCTAATATTAACCATTATAGAACAGATGCCAAAACTATGATAATGGTGCCTAATATGGTGTTTACAATAGAGCCTATGATTAATGAAGGTACATTCGATTGTTACATAGGTGATGATAACTGGACAGTTTATACAAAAGATAATAAACTATCTGCTCAATGGGAGCATACTATACTAGTTACTGAAACAGGGTATAAAATATTAACAGATTAAGAGGTATATATGCAAACACATATTATGAATTTGTATAATGATGCATTTAATATTATTAAGCAAGGTAACAAAACTATTGAGCTAAGATTGTATGATGAAAAAAGACAAAAAATTTTAATAGGGGATAATATAAAATTTATTAATATAGATAATAATAATATTTTAAATGTAAAAGTTAAAAATATATATAGATACAAAAATTTTAAACAACTATATAAAGATTTTGATAAAATATCTATTGGTTATAAAGAAGATGAAATAGCTAATTATAAAGATATGGAACAATATTATACAATAGAAGATATAAAAAAATATGGTGTAGTTGCCATAGAAATAGAGCTATTATAAGGAGAACGTTTATGACTGAAAGAGAAAAAATGTTGGCAGAGATGCCTTACGACCCAACAGATAAAGAGCTTGTAGAAATGAGAACTTATGCAAGAAAAATGTGCAAAGAGTTTAACGAATGTGATGTAGAAGACGAAGATAAAAAAACAAAAATTTTAAAAGAGCTTTTTGGTAGCACAGGCAATAGCATATATATGGAGCCAAGCTTTAGATGTGATTATGGTAAAAATATTCATGTTGGCGAAAGTTTTTATGCCAATTTTAATTGTGTTATATTAGATGTAGCAGAGGTTAGAATAGGTAAAAATGCAATGCTTGCTCCTAATGTGGCTATATATACTGCCACACACCCAATAGACCCAATTGAAAGAAATAGTGGTATAGAATATGCTAAAAAGGTAACTATTGGTGATAACTGTTGGCTTGGTGGCAACTGTGTTATATGCCCTGGTGTAACTTTAGGCAATAATGTTGTAGTAGGGGCAGGTGCAGTTGTTACAAAAAGCTTTGGAGATAATGTAGTTTTAGCAGGTAACCCTGCTAAAGTTATAAAAACAATAGAAGAAAAATAATATAAACAAAGGAGAATAAAATGGAAACTTATAATTTATGGGAAAATAACATACCTTTATATGATGAAAATATTAAAAATATAGAAAATAATAACTGCTGTCAAATAGATGCTTACCTTGTAGAAGATGAATTTGATGAAGAAAAAATAAGAGGGGCAATGGTTATATTGCCAGGTGGTGGTTACGGTTTTTGCTCTGACGAAGGGGAAAAAATGGCAAGATGGTTAAACTTTTTTGGTATAAATGCTTTTGTTGTAAGATATAGAGTAGCACCTTATAAACACCCAGCACCTTTATTAGATGCAAAAAGGGCTATAAGATATGTAAGACATAATGCCGAAAAATTTAGTATCGACCCTAACAAAGTAGGTATTTTAGGTTTTTCTGCTGGTGGCCATTTAGCAGGCTTAGTGGCAGAATTTTTTGACAAATTTGAAGAAACAGCTCAAGATGAAATTGATAAAATTTCTGCAAAACCAGATTTAGCAGTATTATGTTACCCTGTTGTATCTTTATGTGAAGATTATGCTCACCAAGGCTCTGCAACTAACCTTGTAGGAGATAATGAAGAGCTTAAAAATATGTTATCTTTAGAAAAAAATGTTCGTGAAGATATGCCAGAAATGTTTTTATGGCACACTTTAGAAGATGTAGCTGTTAGTGCTATAAATTCTTTACAAATGGGTATTGCTCTTAAAAATAAAAATGTACCTTATAGCCTACACATTTTTAATAAAGGTGCTCACGGCTCTGTTCTTGCCGAAAATATTGAAGGTACAAAAGAATGGTCAGATTCTTTAAAATCTATATTAAAAAGTAGAGGATTTATAGATAAACAATCTTATAGATGGTTATAATACAAAAAGGTTGAAGATTATTCTTCAACCTTTTTGTTATTTTAAGGGGGCACAAAATATTAAGGTAATAAATGAATTTTATATTTTTAAAATTATTAGTAATATCTATAACCAAAATTATTAAAATTGTAGTTATTAAACCCAAACCTATTAAAACAACAATTGTTGCCAAAACCGTTACAGCAACCCCAGTTGTTAAAATGGCATCTGTTACAACCACAATTATTAAAGTTACATCTATTGCAACCACAGTTGTTAAAACCACAGCTGTTTGAGCGATTACAGTTGTTTATGCTTTCGCAATATCCACCACAACCATATCCACCTAACCAACCATATCTCATAAAAACACCTCCTTTTCTTTGTTCTAATATATATTATTCTAAAAAAGAAAAAGTGTGACAAGTTAACTAAAGGTCAAATATTAGGTTTTTATATAATTAAGCTATGGCTTTATTTTTAATATTAATATTTTTTATAAAACAAACTTTAAATATAAGTTATTAAAAAATTTATTTAGCTACAATTTTTAAGAATATGGTATATTTGATCTTCATCTAATGTTTCTTTTTCTAAGAGTTCATTTTTTAGCTTTTCAAGGGTTTTTTTATTGTTTAATAATATATTTTTGGCTTGTTCATATAAGGATATAGATATAATTTTACATTCATCTAAAATACTTTTATCTTCTTTTAGTATATTATAGTTTAAAACATTATTATTAAGCATACCATATTTAGATACGTAGTCCATAATAATTTTTGTTGCTTTTTCTATATCGTTATATGCACCTGTTGTGATATTTTGGCTACCAAGCATAATCTCTTCAGCACAACGGCCACCATATAGGCTTATTATTTGATTTTCTAAATCTTTTTTAGTTTTAAACATTTTATCTTCAAATATATTAAGACAAAAGCCACCAGCCCCTTTAATAGTAGGTATAATAGATATTTTAGATATAGTAGCAACGTTTAAAGCTTTTGTAACTACCGCGTGGCCTGCCTCGTGTATAGCAGTTATTTCTCTATCTTTCATAGTTAAAAAAGACTTATCTTTTCTTTCATCTCCTGCTACTATTTTTAAATATGCCTTATCTATATGGTTTATATTTATTGTATCATTATTTTCTTTTATAGCCATAATGCTAGCCTCGTTTATTAACGCATCTAGCATAGCGCCACTAAAATATATAGTTTTTTTAGCAATATCTTTTATGCTTATATTTTCATCTATTTTTTTATCTTTTAATAATAAAGCTATAATTTTTTCACGAGCTATTTTATCTGGTAGGCTTATTTCTATGTGCCTATCAAACCTACCAGCACGTATGAGTGCCTCATCTAATATATCTATACGGTTTGTAGTTGCTATAACAACAATGTTTTCATCTTTAGAAAAACCACTCATTTCTGTTAAAAGAGCGTTTAAAGTTTGCTCTCTTTCTTCATTTGTATTTTGTAAAGAGGTTGCTCTTTTTTTACCTATTGCATCTATTTCATCTATAAAAATAACTGCTTTTTTATTTTCTCTAGCTTTTTTAAATAAATTTCTCACCCTAGATGCTCCTACCCCTACATACATTTCTACAAAGTCTGAGCCACAAACAGAATAAAAAGGCACATTTGCCTCAGATGCTATTGCTCTTGCCATCATTGTTTTACCTGTTCCTGGTTCGCCATAAAATATAATACCCTTAGGTGTTCTAGCATTTAGTTTTTCATATTTTTCTGGATATTTTAAAAAATCTACAATATCTTTAGCATTTTCTTTAGCTTCTTCGTTACCTGCTATATCTTTAAAAAATATATTACTTTTATCTTGCATATCAAATTCTTTTATGGTTACAGCACTTTTTCTTGTTTTTTTATAAACTATAAATACTATACCTCCTATTAAACTTATACCTAAAATAGCATATAAACTATTGCCTACATTTAATTGTTCTTTAAAAGTTATACCATTTATAAGCATATCTTGTTTAAAACTTTCTGTTCTAGGATTATCAGTTGTAAAAATTGTGTTGTTATTTTTTTCTTTAAACTTTATTTTATCACTATTGTTATAAAAAATTGTATCTATTTCTTTATTATTAACCTTTTTGTAAAAATCTAAATAAGGTATATAATTTTCTTTGTTTATAGCACTAACCCCTAATAAAAGAACAATAAAAAGACTTACAAAACATATTATTTTATAATTTATCTTTTTCATATAAAAGCTCCTTTTATTAATGATGATAAATATATTATACTATATATAATGTATATTTTCTAATTGTAAGTTTTGGTATAAAATTTTTTTATAAAAAAATGAACCATATTAAAAGTTGTGACCAATATATAGTGAAAGTACATAGGAGGTGAGAAAATTTTGCAGGCAGAAGAGCTAGAAAAATGTATAGATAGTTTTGGAGATGATGTATATAAATTTTGCTTAAAAATTTGTTTAAATAAAGATGAAGCAGAAGATTTATATCAACAAACATTTTTAAAAGCATTAGAAAGTAATTTTATTTTAGATTGGGATAATAATCCTAAAGCGTTGTTTTTTTCTATATCATATAAATTATGGAAAAGCAATGTAAGAAAGCTAGCAAGGCGTTATAAAATAGCACCTACAATAAATATTGATGAAAAAAGTATAAATATGTTATACTCAAATGAAAATATAGAAAATAATTTTTTAGAAAAAAATTTAATAAATGAAATAGCTAAAATTATTGATAGTTTGCCAAACAAAATAAAGGTACCTCTTATACTGTATTATCTTTTTGATTTTTCAACAAATAATATATCACAAGTTATAAAAAAACCTGTTGGAACAGTTAAAAGTAGGTTATTTAAAGGTAGGGGTATGATAAAACAAAGATTGGAGGAGCTAGGGTATGACTAACAAAAATAATGAAAAACTAGACCAATTAATATATAAATCAATAAAAATAGATGATAAACCTACAAAAAAATTAAATGATAGTTTAAAAGCACAACTTTATGAAAAAGAAAATACAGAAAAAGCAAAAATAAGAATAAAAGTAAAATATTTTATGTATTTATTTATGATTTTAAGTGTTATATTCTCTATTTTTATAGGCTTTTTAGCTAGTATATTTATAAGAAATATATATTTATATATTGCTGTTTTAATTTTAATTTTAACTTATAGTTTATCAGGAATTATACTTACTATTATTGGATTTAAAATAAAAAATGTTAAAGAAATAATTATTTAAAAAGGAGTGTTTTATATGGATTATGCACAATTACCAATAATATTTTTTATTGAAGTTTTTGTATTAATATTTTTTGCAATATTAACATATGTTTTTTTTGCTATATGGATTTATAAAGATTGTAAAATAAGAGGAGAAAGCCCTTTATTATGGTTATTACTTTTTACCTTTGTATCAAATTTTTTAGGGCTTATTATTTATCTTATAGTAAGAAAAGAGAAAAAACAAGTTTGTAAAAGCTGTGGTTGTTTAATATCTAGCAGTGCTAAATATTGCGAAAGCTGTGGCTTAGCTATTGAAAATAGTAATGATATACAACAATTTAAACAAACAAGTAACCGTAAATATATAATATCAGGTATTGTTTCATTTTGTATGATTTTTATATGTGTAATAGCAATAATAATTACAGGTTTGACAGGCTTTTTAGGAGAAACAAATGTTATATCTAAATTTGAAATATGGAACACAGGGTTTGAAACTATTAGTAGAGAAAATAAATCACAAAATAGCTGGGACTTATCTTTAAAAAGTGCAACAGAAGGTTTTGTAAAAGAAACTAAAATGGATATAACTAATCCAGATGAGCAAGTTTTATATTTAGAGGCCACTTGTGATATAACAAAAGAAGGTGGCAACCTTATGTTATGGATTGTACAAGGAGATACTGTAAAATCTATAGATGTTACTAATTTAGGAGAAGTATTAGAATATCCTTTAAACGAGTTTGAAAAAGGAGAAGTTTTTGTTAGGTTACAAATAAATAATGTAAAAAATGTAAAATCTAATATTATTATTGAATAAAAATAAGCTAGTGATAACAAAAATATCACTAGCTTATTTTTATAGTTTTTTATAATACAGTTTAATATACCTAATATTTATTTTTGATGTTTTTTAGGTAAGTCTTTAAGTTTATCTTATATAAAAAATATTATATATTATAAAACTTTAGATAAAAATTCTTGTGTTCTAGGGTGTTGTGGGTTAGTAAAAATATTTTCAGGTGTATTTTCTTCACAAATATTGCCACCGTCCATAAAAATAACTCTTGTGCCAACCTCTCTAGCAAAGCCCATTTCGTGAGTAACAACAACCATTGTCATACCTTCTTTAGCAAGGTTTTTCATAACTTCTAAAACTTCTCCAACCATTTCTGGGTCTAGGGCAGATGTAGGCTCATCAAAAAGCATAACATCAGGCTTCATAGCCAAAGCACGAACTATGGCTATACGTTGTTTTTGTCCACCAGATAAGCTAGAAGGATAAGCATTTGCCTTATCTTCAAGCCCAACAAGGCTTAAAAGATGCATAGCTTCTTTTTCTATTGTTTCTTTATCTATATTTTTAACTTTAATAGGTGCTATTGTAATGTTTTCTAATATAGTTAAGTGTGGGAACAGGTTAAAATGTTGAAAAACCATACCCATTTTTTGCCTATGTATACTAATATCTACTTTCTTATCTGTTATATTTGTACCTTCAAATATTATGTCGCCAGATGTAATATCTTCAAGCTTATTAAGGCATCTTAAAAACGTACTTTTACCAGAACCAGAAGGACCTATAACAACAACAACCTCACCTTGTTTAATAGTTGTTGTTATACCTTTTAAAACGTGATTATTACCAAAGCTTTTATTTAAATTTTTAATTTCTATCATCTTTGTTTAATCTCCTTTCAAACCCGCCAACAAGTTTTGATAAGCTAAATGTTAAGATAAAGTATATAATAGATGCTACAATAAGAGGAGAAACAGGCTCAAACGTAGAAGAAATAATAGTAGATGTTTTAGCCATAAGCTCTTGTATACCTATTACATAAAGGATAGAAGATTCTTTTATTAAAACAATAAATTCGTTACATATTGCAGGTAAAATGTTTTTAATAGCTTGAGGCATTATAATATATCTCATAATCATAGGGTTTTTCATACCTAAAGATGCAGCAGCTTCTGTTTGACCTTTGTCTACTGCTAATATACCTGCTCTTATAATCTCGGCAACATAAGCACCCGAGTTTAGAGAAAGAGCCAAAGCACCAGGGATTAGCTGAGCAAGGTTTAAGCTATCACCTATGTATATGTCAGGTAGTGTAACTATTTGCCCTAAGCCATAATACCATATCATAATTTGAACCAAAACAGGTGTACCACGAACAATTTCTATATATATAGAAGCTATGCTTCTTATAGCCTTAAATTTAGATAATTTCATTAATGCAACAAATATACCTATAATGGTACCAAACAAAACTGTAAATAAAGATACAAAAACAGTTGTTAAAGCACCTGAAATGTATAAAGGATAGTATTCTTTTAAAAAAGAAAAGCTTTCAAACATTTTAAATTCCTCCTAAAAATATATTCAAGGTATATAATAGCAGTAAATTTATAAAAATGCAAGATAAATTTATAAATATTTAGTTTTTGTTTAAATCTTCTACTATTTTTTCATTTTTTTCTATAATTTCGTCCATATGGCCACTATCCATAAGTCTTTGTAAAGTAGCATTAGTTTGTTCTGCTAGAGCTGTGCTTCCTTTTTTAAATGCTATACCAACACCTTCTGTTTTTTGTATTAAAGGTATTTCTGTTACGTATAAATCAGGGTTTTTATTAACATAGTTTTCAGCAACGTCAGCAGCTAATATAATAGCATCTACTTTTTTTGTTTGTAAATCTAACACCATATTAGGAATTTTTGTAAGATAGTTAATTTTTGTATTAGATAACTGTTCTTTGGCAATTTCTTCTTGCAGACCAGATTTTTGAACACCTAGTTTTTTATCTATAAGACTTTCTACATCTGTATATAAGTCTTTATCTTCTGCTCTTATTACAATTTTTTGCCCTTCGCTTATATCGGTAGATTTGCCATAAGATATGCTAAAATCTACTGCCTCTAACCTTTCAGGCGTTGCCACCATACCAGCTATAACCATATCAACTTTTTCTGCATTTAATGCAGTTAAAAGACCATCAAAAGACATATCTTGTATTTTTAGCTCTACACCCATATCTTTAGCTATCTCTTTAGCAATATCTATGTCATAGCCTACAATAGTGTCTTTACCATCTATTATCATATGAAATTCTCTAGGGGCATAGTCGGCAGATGTACCTATAATAAGTTCTCCTCTTTCTTGTATTTTTGCTAACGAATTATCTTCTTGTGATTGTGGCTCTGCATTAGTAGACGCACTGCAACCAAAAAGAGAAATAGTTAATAATGAGCAAATAACAAGTTTAAAAAATTTTTTCATAAATATTCACCTCAAATAAGTTGTTTTTTATAATTATACATCAAAAATAACATTTGTCAATAGCTAATGAATAAATATGCAATTAAAATTATAATTAATCATCAATTTTTTTTATTACATCTTCTAAAGTATATTTTTTAAATTCTTGTATAAATTTTTTTGTAGATGATTGCACAATATCTTTTATAAGACATTTTTCATTATTATAAGTGCAATAGGTACTATTTTTTTTACATTCTACAACTTTTGAAAAATCTTCACAAAATATCAAAACATCTGCAAGGTTTATATCTTTTGGTGGTTTTGCTAATTTTATACCACCAGACCTGCCCTTTAAAGATAATATATAGCCTTCTTTTGCTAAGCTATGAACTATTTTTTTTATATGATTTTGAGAAATATTTAATTTTTTTGCAAGCTCTTCTACACTAGATAAATTATTATAATTTGCTAAATAAATAAGTATGCGAAAAGAATAATCTGTAAATTTTGATAAATTCATAAAATAAATCTCCTTAAAATATAAAATGTTATAAATATTATAACATAAAAAATATAAAAAAATAAGGTTGACTTATTTCATAGGATATGATAATATAAAATGTATAAATTAAATATACATTTTATATTTTATAATTAATATATATTTTACATATTTAAAGGAGGATTTTTTATGTTAGATGCAAAAACTATTGAAATTATTAAAAGTACAGTTCCTGTTTTACAAGAAAAAGGTGTTGAAATAACAAAATATTTTTATAAAACTATGTTTGAAAATAACCCAGAGGTTAAACCTATGTTTGATATGGACAAACAAGAATCTGGTGCTCAGCCAGTAGCTCTTGCTAATGCTATATTAGCAGCTGCTAAAAATATTGATAATTTAGAAGCTATTATGCCAGCCGTACAATCTATTGGTGAAAGACACGTAGAAGTTGGGGTATTAGCAGAGCATTATCCAATAGTTGGTAAAAATTTACTTATTGCTATAAAAGATATGTTAGGCGACGCAGCTACTGATGAAATTATGCAAGCTTGGGAAAAAACTTATGGTGTATTAGCAGAAGTTTTTATAAAAGTAGAAAAAGAAATGTACGATTCTAAAAAATAATAATATAAAAATAAAACCTATCTAAATATTTAGATAGGTTTTATTTTTATATAACTAAGATACTATTTTATTTATTTAAAAAATTAATTTTATCTTAAAACAATATAACTTTTTATATTATTATATACATTTGAACCATTGTTATCTTTAAAAAATTGTTCTACTTCTTCTAAAGAGCCAAAGTTATCTTGTTCTCTATATTTAATAATTTTATCTATTAATAAATCGTTAATACCATTATTTAAAGATTGAAGCTCTAGTTTAGATGCTGTATTTATATTTGTATATAAACTAATTTTATTATTAATATCTTTCACATCTAAAGGTAACTGACCTGAATGTCTAATAGGGCGTTGTTGTATAAAATGGTATGCTTGTGTTGAAGATATACCTTGTGCATACATTTGCTCTTTTGTAGCAGTATTAATATTTACATATTCATCTTTGTTTTTATCAACGGAAATGGCATCTTTTACTTTATCATAATCTGATGAGCTAATAATATTTTTTAATTCAGTTTTTTGAGAAAAGCTTCTATTTTTAATTTTTTCAGCAGTTGTTTTGCCAAAAACGGCAGTAAGCTCATTTAAATTATCAGTGTTTAAGTTTGTATATACGTTAAGATTATCTTCTAAATAGTGTATATCTTGTTCTGTAATATTGTTTGTACCAAGCTTTGTAAGCTCCATTAATGTTTTATATGTATAACCATTTTTTCTATAAGCTATAATATCATCAGCAAATTTATAAGGAACATCAGCATTAGTAAGATAATATTTGCTAGATAAAGATATATTTGCTCTACCATAGCTTTTGCTTATATCAATATTATTAACATCTTTTACAGATACATAGTCAGATATTTTATTATAATCATCTATTGATATAATGCTAGAAAGTTGGTTTACAGAAGTAAATTCATTTTTACTACGTTTATCCATTATTTTTGCAATGTTTGCATCTGACATATTATTTAAGGTTTTAAGCTCAAATTCATTAGCAGTATTAATATTTGTGCTAACAGTTAAAGCGTGTTTATTTTGGTCATATATTTTTTTGCTAAAGCCTTTAACAAATTTTATTTCTTGAATATTAGAAAAAGGATTTTTATCTCTATATTTTATTATTTCTTTTGCAAGGTCAGAAGATACGCCTTTTAAAAGCTTTTCTAATTGTTCTTTTGTAGCAGTATTAATGTTTATTTTATCATTAGTATGTATAATAGTGCTACTGCTAGAGCCAGTTATACTTGAATAATTATTATCTTCAAATCTCCACATACCAAGCAAATCTTCTTTTGCATTGTTTTGAGATGCTAAAAGGCTATTATATGTGCCACCTTTATTTTGTTTTGTATCTATAACAGCATATCCATTTGCAACCATTTCATTATTTATATTTACACCATTACAATATACAAGCATATAGTTAAACTTGCCACCATTATAAGCACCGCCATCATTTATAAGGGTAACATTTTGCCCAAGAAGTGTATTTGTAAGGTAGTCGTAGCTAGCATCAAAGCCTTTAGCATCAACACCTTTTAGCTTAACATAAGCTGTGTCTTTGTTGGGTAGCTCTACTTTTATAGTGTCGCCATCTAAAACTTGTAACACTTTAGCAGTAGTATTATTAGCAGTTATTTGGTTAATCTCCTTAGAATATGTAGGTATATTAAAACCAAAAACTATGGTAAAAATTAATATAAATGTAAGTATATTTTTAAAAATTTTCATAATATCACCTATGTATAATAAAATTTTATGGTTATAAAAACCAATTATTTTTATTATAACAAAAAAAATATATTTTTTCTATAAAAATTAAAATTAAATATAAAATTTTATACATTACATTTATATTAAATTATTTAAAATAAATTGAATTGTGAAAAATGATGTTATATAATTTATATAAAAATATTATAATAGGTGAAAACTATGAAAAAGTATAGAAAAAGTAAAAAGTATTATAGATATAGAAACTATATACTTATATTTAGCTTAATTTTATTTATTTGTATGGGGAGTATATATCTTTTTAAATATTTAAATAAAGATACAAACTATGTTTTAAAAATTAATAATGAATACATATGTAAAGAAGAATTTTTACTATATTTAAACCAACAACAACGTATTTTTGAAGAGATAGGTGGTGTTGACATATGGTATACAGATTTTGATGGTATACCTGCAAAAGATGTAGCAAAAAATAATGCAGTAAATTCTATTATTTTTTTAAAAGCAGTAGTTTATGAAGCAGAAAAGCTAGGTATATCTTTAACAAAAGAAGAAATAGAAATATGTAAAGAAGAAGCTTTAACATTGCAAGAAAATGTAAAAATAGAACATAATTTAGATATATCACTAGATATATGTGAAAAATTTCAAAAAGAAAAAATGATAGAAGAAAAGGTTTATGAATATATAACAGGTACATTTGTTGTAGACGAAAATGATTTTCAAAAATATTTTGAAAACTATATGGAAAAAAATAATTATCAAATAAATAAAATAAATTTAGATTATATTTTTATAAAAAGTAATGATACCTTTGATGCTAAACAAAAGGCCAATACAATAGCAAAAGATATAACTATAAACACAGACTTTAATAATTTTAAAGAAGAGCTTTTTATAGAAGTACATAAAAATGTTGATTTAGAAAATGATATGTTTGAAAAAAATATAGAAGATAAAATATATCAGCTTAGTGAAAATAGTATAAGCAATGTAATAGAAGGTAGAGATGGTTTTTATATATTTAAAATAAATAAAATATTAAAACAAAATATAAAAGATATTGAAGATAATGTAAGAGAAGAATATATTAGTGCAAAAAAGGCAGAAATATATAGTGTGCAAACAAAAAATTGGGTAAATAAGATAAAAGTAGAAAAAAATAGTGAAATTTTGTCGAATATATGATATAATTATCTAATATTATGGAGGTGATGTTTTGGATAATAGTGAAGAATACATAATAGAAGTTAAAAATTTATCAAAAATTTATACTATGGGACATGAAAAGATAGTAGCACTTGATAATATTAACATAGGTTTTAAAAAGGGTAAAATATATTGTCTTTTAGGCACATCTGGTTCGGGTAAGTCTACATTATTAAATATGATAGCAGGCCTAGAAAGATGCTCTAAAGGTAATATTATCTTTAAAGGTAAAAATATTGAAAAAATGAGTGAAGAAGGCCTTGCTATATTTAGGCAAAAATATTTAGGGTTTGTTTTTCAATCATATAACCTTTTGCCTACCTTAACAGCCCTTGAAAATGTTACATTACCTCTAGTATTTATGGGTATAAGCAAAAAAACTAGAGAAAAAAGAGCAAAAGAAATGCTACAAGCAGTTGGTCTTGAGAAAAGGCTAAAACATAAACCATCAGAAATGAGTGGTGGGCAACAACAAAGAGTTAGTATAGCAAGAGCTTTTGTAAACAACCCAGAGATAATTTTTGCAGATGAGCCAACAGGTAACTTAGATACAAAAACAACATATGAAATGATGAATCTTATTACTAGTAAAGCAAGAGAACATAATCAAACACTTATAATTGTTACACACGATTTAGAAATAGCAGAATATGCAGACGAGATAGTATATTTAAAAGACGGACATATTATTAAAACAGAAACAAATGAAAACCCTAAAAAAGAGGTTGTTTATAATCCAAATGAGTAAATATAAAGGAGATAGAAAATGAAGTTTTTAAAAATACTTTTAATAGCAATTATTTTTATAAATAGTACAATATCTTTAGCTTTTGCTAATGATACAACAGAAGCCCCATCAGTAAGTAAACCTTCGTTAAAAATGGGGGGTAATAATACGTATAGTATAGAAGCAGGTAAAAGCACTGAGGTTACTATACCAATAGTAAATACATCAGCAGATATTGCTTTTGATGTTCTTATAAAAGCAAAAGCAAGCGGAGAAAATTCTCCTCTTAGTATAAATTTTTTAAACAGTTCAGATAGAGCAAGTCAAATATTAAGAGGTGGTAGTCACAATGTAGTGTTATCAATAGGCGTAGATAAAAATGCAACAACAGGTAAATACCCTATAACATTAGAATATTCTTTTACAAGCTCAGATAAAGGTACTTTTACAGGTAGTGATACATTTTATGTAAAAATAGATAATGGTAGTGTAGTGCCTACGGTTGCTCTTAACAACCTAAAAGTATCTAAAGATAGTGTAACTTTAGGTGATAGTTTTGATATTACCGCTAGTTTAGAAAATGTGTCTAGTATAGAGGCTAACAATGTAAATGTAGAGATTATAGGTCTAGAAGAAAATAATATGACTGTTACAGGTGGAAAAAGTAATGTATTTTTTCCTAAAATGTCTGGTAATACAACTCAGCCTATATCATTTAAGCTAGCTACAACAAACCTTACAAAAGAAGGAGCTAATAAAATAACATTAAAAGTTACATATAATGATTTTTCTGGTAAAGAATATACTAAAGACTACTTTACATATGTAACAGCATCTAAAAAGGGTAGTTCTAATGGTAATGTAGATTTAAAAGTAACTAGTCTTACAGCACCAACAGGTACTTTTAATGTAGGTCAAAGTGGTACTTTTAAATTAAAGATAAAAAATTCATCTAATACAGAAGCAAAAGGTATAAAAGTAACTGCTAAATTACCAGAAAATATTGTTCCTACATCATCTAACATTGTTTTAATAGATACACTTTCACCTAACCAAGAAAAAGAGGTAGCTTTTAGCGTAGCACCAACAGCTAGTGCTATTACTCAAACATATTCTATCGGTTTTTCAGTAGAATATGATACAGGTAGTAAAACAACTGGCACAGATGGTACAACAACTTCAAACAATATAGTTATGGAGCAATATGCAGGCTTTAATGTAAACAACCCAACTCCTAAAAAAGAGGGAGAAGAGGCTAAAACATCTGTTCCTAAAATAATTGTTAGTAGATATGAGTCTAACCCTACTATTGTAGAGGCTGGTAAAAGCTTTGAGCTATCTATGAACTTTAAAAATACACACGAATCTAAAACAGTAAAAAACATAAAAATATATTTAACAGTAGAAGATAAAACAGAAGAAAAAGGTAATGTTTTTGCACCAGACAATTCTAGCACAACATATTTTATAGATAGTATAGCCCCAAAACAAGAGGTGTCTCATACATTTAATCTTTTTGCTGTGCCAGATGCGAAGCCACGTTCTTATACAGTAAATGTAAATTTAGAATATGAAGATGAACAAGCAAATGAATATAAATCTACTGAGCTTGTAGGTGTTAATGTTAAGCAACAAGCTAATCTTGAGCTTAGCGAAATAACAAAACAAGATATAGGCAACGTAGGTAACCCTATGAATATAAATTTTCAACTTTATAACACAGGTAAGGTAACTCTTTCTAATCTTATGATAAAATTAGAAGGTGAGGGCTTTGATACATCTACATCTACAAACTTTATAGGTAATTTTGAACCAGGGGCAACAGAATATTATGATGGTATGTTTACTCCTATGCAGGTAGGAGAAAACACTTTAAAGCTTATTATTACATATAATGATACAGATGGAAAAGAAGTAGAAAAAATAGAAGAATTTAAAATAAACGTAGAAGAAATGGTTATGCCAGAAGACCCTAGTATGATGGAACCTCTGCCAGAGCCTGAAAAGAAATTTCCTGTTAAAACTATTGGTATAATATGTGCAGTGGTGTTTGTTATTGGTATTGGTATTTTTATATTTGTAAAAAAAGCCAAAGCCAAAAAGGAGTTGGACTTTAATGACTAATTTTGATATTGTAAAAATGGCATTAAAAAACTTAGCAAAAAGAAAACTTAGAACTGCTCTTACTATATTAAGTGTTGTTATAGGTGCAAGCTCTATTATAATAATGGTATCTTTAGGTGTTGCATTAGATGAAAGCTTTGATAAACAAATTCAAGATATGGGCAATATAACTAATATAGAAGTTAATGCCAATTATAATGGTAAAACAGGTATAACAACAGAGAATATAAACCAGTTTAAAAGGATAGAAGGTGTTCAAGCTGTTACACCTATATTAAGAAGTGAGCTAAGAATATTATTAAATGGTGATAAATATGTAGGCTCTTTTAGTGTTATAGGTATAGACCCTTCTACTGCCGATTTATTAGGCTATACTGCTTTAGAAGGGCGAGGCCTAACAGATGAAGATGCAGGTACATATAATATGATAGTAAACCCTCTTATCGCTTATGGTTTTGATAAAAAGGGTAAAGGTGAGCCTTATCCAAGATGGATATATAGCGAAGAAGAAGTTACAGAAGATATGCAAAAAATGGAGCTTTTAGACCAAAAAGTAACTATTACAACAGATAAAAACTTTGGTGTTAGTAGAAAATATCTTGGCAACGGCTCTGATGTAGATAAAACTTTAAAGCATAAAACATATAAAGGTCACATAGTAGGTATTGCTAATAAGCCAGAAATGTATGGTGAAAACTATATTATAGTATCACTTGATACCCTTGAAAAAATTATAAAAGATACTGACAAAATTTATGGTAATAATAACCAAAATAATACTAGAAAAGGTTATGATAGAGTTATTATAAAATGTGAAGATATAGATAATGTTCAAGATATAGTAGACCAAGTGAAAGATTTGGGAGAATTTAATGTATATTCACCTATAGAATATATTACATCTGCTAAAAAAACTAATACAAGTATACAAGTGCTACTAGGGGCAATAGGTGGTATATCTTTATTTATTGCTGCAATAGGTATAACTAATACTATGGTTATGGCAATATATGAAAGAACAAGAGAAATAGGTATAATGAAAGTAATAGGTGCTAGAGTTTCTGATATTAAAAAGCTATTTCTTTTAGAGGCCATACTTATAGGATTTTTAGGTGGAGGTATAGGGGTTTTATTTAGCCACATAATATCTTTCACATTAAATAAGGCTTCTCCATTTATAATGCAGGCAATGGGTAGAGGTGGTATGATGATGGGAATGGGAGCAGAAGAGGCTACAAAAATATCTTCTATACCATTATGGCTTAGTATATCATCTTTAATATTTGCAAGCCTTATAGGTCTTATGGCTGGTTATTTTCCTGCTAGGCGTGCTGTTAAGATAGAAGCCTTAAAAGCTATAAAATCTGAATAAATATAAATGTATAAAATCTTAAAAATATTTAAAACTATATATATAAACTTTATATATAATTATTTTTAGGAGGATATATGGATAAAAAAGAAAATTTTATTATTAAAAGCGAAGAAGAAATGGGTAAATGTATTGATATATTAAAAGGTGAAGAAAGCTTAATTAAAAAAGGTTTATTAGAAAAACCAAAAGATGAATTATTAAAAATGCTTAAATCTCACCCAAAATATAAAGATAATTTATCTAAAGAAGAAGTTATAGAAATTTTAACAGATAATTTAAATAAATAATTAATTTTTTGAATATCTTAATTTTAGTTAATATAAAAGGGTGTAGATTTTATCTACACCCTTTCAAAAAATAACAAGATTATTTTTTTGAAGTGCTGTATGAAAAAAAGCCAATTTATTCGTGCAAGGGCTAAAGCCCCTATAAATATGGCTTTAATCACAATGCGAGGCAAAGCACCATATTGTGATTAAAATTTTTATACCAACATAGTAGGTATAAAAATAAAAAAAGTTACTTTAAAATTATTTTGTCTACACTCTTAAGTGTATAAATTTAAAATTTTAAGTTTATACACTTTTCTTTTATTATAGATAAAAAATCATTTAGTGAACCATTTGTAAATGAATTTGGCTCTATTATAATAGGTATTTTACCAATAGTTAAAATATAGCAAGTTTTAAGTTTGTATATTTTTGTTATTTGATTATAATCAAATGAGTTTGAATAAGAGCCTTCATTCATATATATTTTATCACTAAAAGTTATCATAGTTTCATAAGACTTACTGTTATGTAATTTTTTATTCTGACTTTTTATTATTTTTAACATAAGAATAGGTGAAATATAGGCAGTAAATAAGCATATTATAGATAATGATAAGTTTAGTCCTACTTGAAAATAATTATTTTTATTTATATAAAAAATAGTTAATGCTATACCTATTATACCTATAATATTACCCCAAATAATAAGGTTTTTACAAGCTACTTTAAAAACATATTCTTTTAATATTTTATCATTAACTATAAATTTATTTTGTAACATAGGTTATCTCCTTATAATCAAATGAGAAATATATATCAAATTAGATATAGTATATAATTTTAGTAAATTTTGTTTAAAAATATTTATAAACACCTGTTTTTGAATACAAAGTATTAAAAATTTGATATATAAAAAGAAAGCCACCCTAATATGTGGATATATATAAAATCCCGTGCATCTATCTTCGACAGACCCTTTCTAGCGTTACCTATCTAGTTAGCTCAAACCCAGCACCCTTACGGCACATAGAAAATCTTGCTTAGTGCTGCTTCCGTCAAGACCTGACACGGTTCACAAGCATCTATTGCGTAAGACTAGGTTGTCAACACCACTTTTACAGGGCAGACCTAAAAAAAGAAAGCCTTAGATAGACATCATTCCTACTATAGCGGATTGTAGGTTACAAGGCACCGCTACCTCCCCAACTAGCACGAGAAACTTTAAAACATAATTATATAAATATATTATATATGTTGCTTATTAATTTGTCAATGTAAAAATAAAGTTAAATTTATACATTTTTAGACTATTAACTCTCTAAAATCGGTAATATATTCATCACTTTCTTTTATAATATCTTCAATATTTTCTAAATTATTTTTTTCATATACATAATATACTCTCATATTAGCTTTTTTAGCACCTTTTATAGCCTTAATAGTATCTTCAAAAACAATTATATCTTTATTATCTAGTTTTAATTTTTTAGCACAAAGCTCATATATATCGGGGTAAGATTTATCTTTTTTTACAAAGGTAGAATCTATAATAAAATCAAAAAAATCATATATTTTATTGGCTTTTAAACAGGCTTCATATAGATTTTTTTCACAAGCAGTTGCAATACATATTTTTATGTTATTTTCTTTTAAAAAGATTAAATAATCATAAACACCATCTTTTAAGTGTACATTTGTTTTAAATTGCTCATAGGCTAGCTCTTTCCATTGTTGTATAACATCTTCTGCACTACCATCTATACCACATATTTTTTTAGTATATTCAGCACATTCTAAAAAAGTCATATTTTTAGTGTTTAACTCATAATCAAAAGGTATATTTAAATTTTGTTTTTTAAAAAATAGCTGTTTTACTTTTTTATTCACTTGCAAAGAATCTAAAATAGTTCCATTTAAGTCAAATATAACACCTTTATAGTCTAGCATTAATTAGTTATCCTTTCTTCTTAAATCTTTAAAAAACTGTTTCATTAATATACTACAATCTTCTACCATTACACCTTCTACTATATTTACCTTGTGGTTAAAAGAATTATTATCTAAAATATTTAATATAGAGCCACAGCAACCAGCTTTGCTATTTTTGGCACCAAATACAACAGTATCTATTCTAGACTGTAATATAGCACCAGCACACATAGGACAAGGCTCTACTGTTACAAATAAGGTACAACCTTCTAAACGCCAATCACCAATAATTTTACAAGCTTTATCTATTGCTATTATTTCTGCGTGTTTTAGGGCGTTTTTTTCACTATTTCTTTTATTATAGCCTTTAGATATTATTTTATCATTATGTACAATAACACAACCAATAGGCACTTCATTTATATTATAGGCTTTAAAAGCTTCTTTAAGAGCTTCTTTCATAAAAAAATTATAATCCATTTTTTACCTTTCTTTAAATATATTATAAAAAAGCAAGGTATACCTTGCTTTTTTATAATATATGTTTTATATATAAGTCTTTTTCTTGAGATAAATCTATAAATGTTTTATCTACTTTTACAATAGGTTTAGATAAATGTGCTTGATTTATAAAGACTACTTCTGCTTCTCTATTATCAGATAGTATAACTTGGCTTCCTACATATGTATAAACAATATTTTGTAAAAATGCTAAAAGAATCTGAGTATCTAAAAGGTCATAGCTATTTTGTTCAAAATTTCTTATAACCTCAAAAGGACATATTTTTGGTCTATATACTCTATCAGCAGTCATAGCTTCATATATATCACATATAGCAACTATTTTAGCAGTTCTAGATATTCTATCATCAGTTAAACCAAGAGGATAACCAGAGCCATCTATTTTTTCGTGATGCATTAAAATACCTAATTTTATTTCTTCTGGTATGTTTAAATCTTTAACTAAATTATACCCTAGGTATGCGTGTTTTTTAATATGGTCATATTCTGTATCTGTAAGTTTTTCTGGTTTTTTAATTATGCTTTCATCTATTTGTGTTTTACCTACATCATGTAAAATACCTGCTACTGTAAGGTTTTTTAAATCTTCGCCTTCATAGCCTAGCCATAGGCCAAATAGGTTACATATAAGGCTAACATTTAAACAATGAGCATAAGTATGGATATCTTGATTTTTAAGATTAGCTAAATAAGCAAATACATCATTTTTACAGTTTACACTATCAATTATATCTATAACCATACTATAAAGGCTGTCAATCTCAACACCCACACCTTTACCAATAGCTATAAATTGATTTTCTAGTTTTTCTATTTTTTGTTCATAAGTTTTTTTAAACTCTTTAAATTCTTTTCTATCTTCAATTGTTTTACATTGCTTATTTTTTAATAATGCATCTTCATCAAAAGAATTTTTAATGTCTTTATCTTTTTCAAATATAGTAATATTTTTTATACCTAGTTCTTTTAATTTATTATAATTTATATCGCTAAGCATAGTATTTTTAGCAAGAATTACTGTACCACAGCTAGAAATAACATCTTTAGCCAAAATCATATTAGGTTTTATATCATTAATATTTACCTTTTTTGTCTTTAAGTTAGACATAAAGAACCTCCCTTCTCAATATTTAAAATATATAAAAATTATAAGATATTTATTTTCTACTTTATATAGTATAACACTAAAATATACTTTTAAGCAATAGTTTTTCTATAAAATTAGAATATAAAAATTTTAAATTTATATAGAAATTGTATAAAATATATTGTATTATATATAATATATTATTTTTAAGGAGGTGTTTTTATAAAATCTAATAATTTTATAAAAAATAATAAAAAATATTTTAAACTTGGAATATGCTTAATTTTAGTAGCAATAATAACTATAACATTTTATCGTTCGTCATCTAAATTAGATGTTTCTGTTACTATAAAAGAAGCAAAAGATATTTTAGCACCTTTTATATATGGTATAGGTATAGCATATGTTTTAAACTCTAGTTTAAAATTTTTAGAAAATAAAATATTTTCTAAAATAAGATATTTAGATAATAAAAGAAATTTAAAAAGAGCACTTTCTATAACAACAACATATGTTTTATTATTTAGTTTTTTAATATGGCTTATAAGCTATCTTATACCAGAGATACAAAAAAGCATAGTAGATGTATCAGAATATTTTAAGACATTTGATGTAAGCGTTATAGACAAGATGTTAAAAGAAAATATACCAATAGATGAAAATATAACATCAGAGATATTTGGATATATAGAAGGATTTATAAGAGGCTTTATAGAGCAGTTTCCTAAATATGTTAAGAAAATATTATCTAGCACACTTAATATAGCAACTATTTTATTAAATGTAGTATTAGGTATAGTTATATCTATTTATATATTATTTGATAAAGAAATAATAGGTGAAAGAAGCCGAAAAATAGTATATGCTATTTTACCTAAAAAAGCATCTGAAAATTTAATACAGTTTTGTAAAGAATCTAACTATACTTTTGAAAAATTTTTTGTAGGTAAAATAATAGACTCTACAATAATAGGTATAATATTTTTTGTAGGTGCAACCCTATTAAAAGCACCTTTTGCTATGCTTTTAAGTATAATAATAGGTGTTACAAATATGATACCATTTTTTGGGCCTTTTATAGGGGCAGTTCCAGTTATATTTATAACATTAATGTTTGATATAACAAACCCTTTAAAATCTGTATGGATAGGTATATTTATACTTTTATTACAACAATTTGATGGTAATATATTAGGGCCTAAAATTTTAGGAGATTCTATCGGTATAAAGCCTATTGGTATTATTTTTTCAATAATTGTAGGTGGAGCTATATTTGGGCCTCCTGGTATGTTTTTTGGTGTACCAATATTTGCTGTTATATTTTCAGCATTTAATAATTTTATAGATAAAAGATATAATAAAAAATATGGGGTTGATTAATAATGAATTATCCTAAAAATGCAAACATTTTTATGTTTATACTAATGATATTTTTAATATTTGTAGGTGATAGCCTATTATTTTTAATGGTAAATGTATTTCCTAATATTTTTGAACCAGAAAATATATGGATACCACAAGCTACTTTTGCTATTTTTTGCTTTATAACACCTATTATTTTATATATGATTATAAAAAGAATAAGTATAAAAGAGCTTGTACCATTAAAGCCATTATCAATAAAGAATTTTTTTATAGTTATATTTATAGCATTTACAATGCAACCAATGTTACAGCTAATAGCATCTATTACAAATATTTTTCATAAAGATGAAATATCAGATGTAGTATATGCATTTGCAAGTTTAAGCCTACCTAAAGCACTGTTTGTATCAGCAATAGTACCAGCTATAACAGAAGAGTTAGTTTTTAGAGGGGTTATACTTACAGGCTATAAAAAGACGAGTATATTAATAGGTGTTTTAATGTCTAGTTTTTATTTTGGAATAATGCATTTTACTGTTACACAGCTTTTTTATGCAATAGTAGCAGGTGTTATATTTGCATTTGTAGTGAAGGTAACAAAATCTATATATGCAAGCATATTAATGCATTTTATACTTAATGGAACGCAAATAACTATGGCAAACTTAATAATAAAATATGTACCAGATGTAGAGAGTCAGTTGTCTAATACTAGTTATACTATTATAGACTTAATATTCCCTATAATGCAGTTTATATTTTCTTTACCACTTTTTTTATTAGCTATATTTTTGTTTATGAAAGCTAATGAAAAAGAGGTATATATGTTAATAGAAGAAAATAAACTAATAAAAAATAGTGAAGAAAAACCTAAAGTATTTACAATATTTTTCTATATAAATATTATAGTTTATATAGGATATATGATAATAAAAACTTTTATGACATAATATTATTTAATTTGAAAGGTAACATAAAAATGAATAATAAAATGAAATATTATGCTAAATTAAATTTATTTGAAAAACTTTATATACAACTTCAAAAAAAATATGTTAGAATAGGTTTTAGTATTTTAATAATTAATTTTATAATTGATAAATTAAGTATAGTAGTTTTAAATAAATTTTCAAAATATATTGATATTGTTAATATTTTTTTAAGATTATATGGATTTTTATTAGATTTTATTATCATATTATATCCATTAGTTGTTCTTATCTATATATATAGAATAATAAAATTTGAAAAAGAAATAAATGCAAGCTTTATTAATGGTGATACAGAAAAATATATAAACTATTATAAAAGAAACAAGAAATATTTAGAATTTAAAGTAATATTATTAAAATATAAAGTACAAAAGGATAATATTGAACTAAGCCCTACAAAATTTATACAAGCTTACAAAAATAGACTTGATAACAATGAACTTTATGTAATTAAAAATAATAAAGCAAAAATAAACTGTTTTTTAATGAATTATCCAAGTTATACGATGTTAAATTGTATTAACAATATAATAATAGGAAATGAAATATATATAGAAAGTTATTTTAATGATATAAGTGAAAAAATAGTACATATTTTTAAACTAATAGAAGAAAATAAGCTAAACCAATCGAAACAAAATATATTTTTAAAAAGATTTTATAAATCAAAATTTATGTGCTTTATAATGATTGTAAAATACTATAATGAAAAAGATTATGTTAATTTATATAAACTTTTATCAAAGTATTATGAAATATATAAATATGATTTATCAAAATCACTATTAACATTTTTATATATAAGTGCTGAAAAAACAGGAAATAACACAGATTTTTTACAAGAAATTACAAGACAAAAAATGTATGATACTATAAAAGAAGATGAATTTAAACAGTTTATAGAAAAAGAATTAAATGGGTTAGTTTAAATAAAGAAAAATATATAAAAATAAGGTTGTAGATTTAATCTACAACCTTATTTTTTATATATTTTCTTTTATATTTTCTATTATTTGTTTAATTTTATCATTATCAATACTAACAGGGCTAGACTTTATAATAACATTGTCATTTTCAATTCTTGGTATAACGTGTATATGAAAATGATTAACAGTTTGACCTGCTAAAGCACCATTATTTTGTAATATATTTATATTATCTATATTTAAAGATTTTTTTATACTATTAGCTATTTTTTTAGCAATAGCATAACCTTCTTTTAAGGTTTCTTCATCTATTTCAAATATATTTTCAAAATGTTTTTTAGGTATAATAAGCGTATGGCCTTCATTAGCAGGAAAAGCATCTAATATAGCTATAAAATTATCATTTTCAAACACTTTGTTAGAGGGTATATCTCCATTTATAATTTTACAAAAAATACAGTCCATTTTTAAGCCTCCTCAAAAAACTCTTTATGCCAAACTAAAAACATATATATTGTCCATATTTTACGGCTAAAATCACCTTTACCTTGTTTATGATTATCAAGATAAGCTACTATTTTATCAGTATTAAAGTATTTTTTAGCCACATCTGAGCTAAAAGCATCTTTTACTTTATTATAAAATTTATCTTCTTTAAGCCATACTCTAATAGGCACAGGGAAACCAAGTTTCTTTTTAGTAGAAACCATTTCTGGCAAATATTCTTTAGATGCCATTCTAAAAACATATTTTGTAGCTTGCTTGTTAACACGATAATCTGAAGGTATTTTGCTAGCAACTTTAAATACTTCTTTATCTAAAAATGGTACTCTAACTTCAAGAGAATTTGCCATACTCATTTTGTCGGCTTTTAAAAGAATATCTCCTACAAGCCAAAGATTTAAGTCTATATATTGCATCTTAGTAACATCATCTAAATGTTTTACCTTATCGTAGAAAGGTTTAGTAATATCAGTAGGGTCATATTTGCCAGTAGGGTTTTTAAGTATGCTTTCGCGTTCTTCTTTAGAAAACATATTGGCATTGCCTATAAATCTTTCTTCTACATCTTTAGAAGCTCTTATAAATAAATTTTTACCTTTAAAAGAAAAAGGAATAGTTTTAACAATTTTAGCAAGAGCTTTTCTTATAGGCTTAGGTAAAACAGTTATAAAAGAAATATCAAAAGGTTCTTTATAAATATTATATCCACCAAAAAATTCGTCTGCACCTTCACCAGATAAAGCCACCTTAACGTGCTTACTAGCTAGGTTAGATACAAAATATAGGGCAATAGCAGATGGGTCTGCTAAAGGTTCGTCCATATGATATTGAACCTTTGATATAGTGTCCCAATATTCTTCAGTTGTTATAGTTTTGTTAAAGTTTTCTATACCAACTTTTTGTGATAAATCTTTAGCATAGTTTATTTCGTTATAATTATCATAATCAAAGCCTACGGTAAAGGTTTTATCACCTTTAAATGTGGCAGCTACATAGCTAGAATCTACCCCGCTAGATAAAAATGAGCCAACTTCAACATCACTTACCTTATGCATTTTTATAGATTCTTGCAATGTATGGTCAACCGCTTTTATAGCTTCTTGTAGCTTCATTTGTTGTGGCTCAAACATAGGCTCAAAATATCTTGTTATATTAACTTTGCCGTCTTTATATTGTAAATAATGTCCTGGCATAAGTTTATATACACCTTTAAAAAATGTTTCTTCTAATACTGAATATTGAAAAGATAAATAGTTTTCTAAAGCAACAGGGTTTACCTCTTTTTTAAAGCTTGGATATTCTAAAAAGCTTTTAATCTCTGAACCAAAAACAAGGTTACCATCTATATTAGTATAATAAAAAGGTTTTATACCAAAAAAATCTCTAACAGCATAAAGCTCTTTTTTATTCATATCATATATAACAAAAGCAAACATACCTCTTATATCTTTTAGCATATCCATACCTTTTTCTTCGTATAAATGTACTAAAACTTCTGTATCTGCTTCACTTTTAAAAATATGACCTTTTTTAATAAGCTCTTCTTTTATAGATTCATAGTTATATATTTCTCCATTAAATACTATAACTATGCTATTGTCTTCATTATACATAGGCTGAGAGCCATTTTCTAAACCAATTATACTAAGACGTCTAAAGCCAAGCGTAACATTTTCATCACTGTGTATACCACTACTATCAGGACCTCTATGTATAATTCTATTCATCATTTTTTCTATTATTTCTTCTTTATTTGCTAAATTTCCAGTAAATCCAGTAAATCCACACATTAAAATGTTTCCTCCTAAGTGTTTTATATACAAACTTTATCATAATTTTTTACATTATTCAACTATATTAAAAACTTTTTTTAAACTATTTAAAAAATTTTCTAAAATTTGTTTGATTTATTTAATTAAAATGTTATAATAATAATTATTATATATGTTTTTAAAATATATATTTATTTTATCCATTATTAACTTTATTAAACTATACTTTAAGATTAATAAGTATTATGCTATAAAAATATATTTAAGGGGGATTTTGATTTGAATAATATATTAAAACCAAAAATTCTTTTAGAAAGTGGAACTAACGAACTTGAGCTTATGGAGTTTACTATTGCAGGTAGCCATTTTGGTATAAACGTTGCAAAAATATTAGAGATTATGAAATATACAGAAGCTACACCTATGCCTAATTCTAGCCCTTATGTAGAAGGTGTTTTTAAGCCTAGAGAGGATATAATGACAGTAATAGATTTAGCAACATATATGGGACTACCACCTACAGAAGACCCAAGTAGAGATATTTTTATAATAACTATATTTAATAATGTATACACTGCTTTTCACGTACACACAGTAGAAGAGATACACCGTATATCTTGGGAAAACATAGAAAAGCCAGATACTACTATATATAGTGGTGAAGAAGGGCTTGCAACAGGTATAGCAAGGGTAAAAGATAGACTTATCACTATTTTAGACTTTGAAAAAATACTTGCAGATATTAGCCCAGATAAAAGTATACAAGTATCAGATATTGAAAAGCTTGGAGAACGTAAAAATTCTAATAAACCTATCCTTTTAGCAGAAGATTCACCTCTATTAGAAAAACTTTTAATAGAATGTCTTCATAAATCTAACTATACAAACACAACTATGTGTTCAGACGGTAAAGATGCTTGGGATACTTTACAAGAGCTTAAAAAACAACCAGGACCTATTGAAGAAAAGGTTGCTTGTATTGTTACAGATATAGAAATGCCAAAAATGGACGGGCATAGACTTTTAAAATTTATTAGAGATGATGAAGAGCTTAAACATATACCAGTTATTATATTCTCTTCTCTTATAAATGATGAAATGAGAATAAAAGGTGAGAGATTAGGGGCTACTGCTCAAATAACTAAGCCAGAAATAGCTAATCTTGTAGGCCTTATAGATAAATATATACTTTAATAATTTTATTTAATATAAAAAACACGGCTTAAAGCCGTGTTTTTTATATTAAATTTTCAGGGTTTAAGCATTTAAGCTCATCTATAACAAATAAACCGTCTTTTCTAATTAATACATCATCAAAATAGATTTCTCCGCCACCATATTCTTTAGTTTGTATTAATACTAAATCCCAATGAACGCTACTTCTGTTACCATTATCGGCATCATCATAAGCATTACCAGGTGTAAAATGTATACTACCCATTATTTTTTCATCAAATAAAATATTGTTCATAGGCTTTAATATATAAGGGTTTACACCAATTGCAAATTCTCCTATATATTTAGCACCTTCATCAGAGTTAAATACTTTATTTATACGTTCTGTATCGTTAGCAGTTGCTTTTACTATTTTACCATTTTCAAATTCTAAGCGTACATTTTCATAAGTAAAGCCTTGATATTCTGACGGTGTGTTGTAAGTTATATACCCGTTTACACTGTCTTTAACTGGTGCCGAATAAACTTCACCATCAGGTATGTTCATTTCACCAGCACATTTTACAGCAGGTATATTTTTTATAGAAAAGCTAATGTCTGTATCTTTAGCCACAATACGAACTTTATCTGTTTTATTCATTAAAGCAACAAGGTTATCCATAGCTTTAGACATTTTGCTATAATCAAGGTTACATACTTTAAAATAAAACTCTTCAAAGGCTTCTAAGCTTGTGCCAGCAGATTGAGCCATATTAGGAGTAGGGTATCTTAAAACAACCCATTTTTTATTAAGTCTAATTTCTTGGTGAACTCTTTTGCTATAAAGACTAGAATACATTTTCATATTTTCGCTAGGCACGTCAGCAAGCTCACTATTGTTATCTTGTGCACCTATGCCAATATATGCGTCCATAGTTTCCATTCTTTTAGCATCTATATCTGCCATAAGGTTAAGCTGTTCTTCGCTAGCATTTAATAATAGCTCTCTTTGTATGCTATTGTGGTTTATCTCTACAAAAGGTATAGCACCTACATTATAAGTTTCTTTTATTAATGCTTTAACAAGAGGCATATCATAAAAACCACCACTAGATATTAATACTTTTTCACCTTTTTGTAAGTTACAAGAGTAGTTTACTAAATTTTTTGCAAGTTTTTTAATTCTTTCGTCCATAGTATCCTCCTTTAATATAATTAAGATATTTTATCCATTTTATCAACTAATTCTTCAAATACTTTTAAAGCATCTTCAATAGGCTCTTTTTTAGTCATATCTACACCTGCTTTTTTTAGTATTTCTGTTGAATAGTCTGATGAGCCACTTTTTAAGAACCCAAGATAAGCATCAGTACCATTTTCTTCTAATATTTTTTTAGAAAATGCTATTGCACAAGAATAACCTGTTGCATATTGATATACATAAAATGCAGAATAAAAATGAGGTATTCTTGCCCATTCCCAAGTTATTTCTTCATCTATTACTATATCATTGCCATAATATTTTATATTTAGGTCTTTATATATTTCACAAAGACTTTCAAATGTTTGAGGTTCGCCATTTTCCATTTTTTCGTGCACAATCATTTCAAACTCGGCAAACATTGTTTGTCTAAATAAAGTAGTTCTAAATTGCTCCATAAAATGATTTATAAGATAAAGCTTTTCTTCTTCATTTTCTGTTGTTTTTAAAAGATGCTCCATTAATAAAGCCTCATTTACAGTAGATGCAACCTCTGCTAAAAAGATTGTATAATCTCCATAAATATATGGTTGGTTTGTTGTTGTATAATAGCTATGCATAGCGTGTCCCATTTCGTGAGCTAATGTAAACATATCATCTAATGTATCTGTATAGTTTAAAGACACAAATGGGTGGCAACCATAAGCTCCCCATACATAAGCACCGCTTCTTTTACCAACGTTTTCATAAACATCTATCCAACGGTTATCAAAAGCACTTTGTAAATTTTTAATATAGTCTTCACCTAAAGGTTTTAATGCTTCTAATGTAAGCTTTTTACCTTCTTCAAAAGTGATTTTTTTATCTACATCTTTAACGATAGGTGTGTATAAATCATAAAAATGAATTTCTGAAAGACCTAAACGTTTTTTTCTAATTTCTACATATTTATGCATAGCAGGTAAAAATTTATGAACAGTAGCTATAAGGTTTTTATAAACATCTAAAGAAACATTAGTTTCTGATAGAGCGTGTTCTATTGAGGAATTGTAGTTTCTAACTTTTGCATTAAATATATCTGCTTTAACGCTAGATGTATATGTTGTAGCTATTGTGTTTTTTAAGCTATAATAAAATTTATACATAGCTTTAAAAGCTTGTTTTCTTACCTCTTGGTTAGGGTTTTCTAAAAGCATAGAGTAGTTACCGTGAGTAACTTTCACATCTTTACCATTTTCATCTTTTATATATCCAAAATCTGCATCGGCATTATTTAACATAGAAAAAATATTGTCAGCCGATTGGCTTATTTCATAAGCACTTGCTAATATTTCTTCTTTTTCTGTTGATAATATATGAGCTTTTGTTCTTAAAAGATTTTTTATATATTGATTATATAGTTTTAAATCTGTTTCTATTGCTTTTAAAAGCCCATTTTCATCTAATGTTAAAATTTCTGGTTCTAAAAATGCAACAGCACCTTGATATAAGCTTATAAGACTATCGGCTTTGCTAGCTAATGATTGATAAAAGCTGTTAGTGCTATCTTCATTTTTCTTTAAATTTGCATATACATATAAAACCATAGTTTCATTAGATATTTTATCTCTTAAAGAAAGGCAATCGTATAAATTGTCTATTTTTATATTGTTTTTAAAGCTATCCATTTTTTTAAAATCTTGCTTCAAACTTTCAAAGCGTTCTTCCCATACTTTGTCAGAAGATACTAAGTCTTCTATTTTCCACTTAAATTGCTCTAAAACTTCACTTCTTTGTTTTATTTGTTCCATTTTATTTGACTCCTTTTATATATAATATACTATTATAGTATAAATATATTATAATGTATATATACATAAAAGCAATAATTTTTTATATGAAAATTAGCGTATATGATATTAAGTATTAATAAATATTAAATATTAATTATTAGTTATTGACTAAAGTTTAATATGTATGATAAAATAATACTAGGAAATAGTAGAGGGGTGATATTATGAATTGGATTAAAGATATAAATAGTTTTAGTATTAATAATGCT
>CALWSN010000040.1 GCA_944384215.1 uncultured Clostridia bacterium
CCTATTTCTTGACCATCTGTTTTTATCATTATATCATTTTCTAATATCATATCTTCATATTTTTTTTCATAAAGGTTTATAAATTCTATTTTTTTATCTATTGCTTTTTTCACATATTTTTCACAAATAATAGATGCATTATCAAGCTTTGCCCAAGTGTTTGATTCTATTAAAATTTCAGTTATGGCATTAAATTTTGTACTAAGTTTATCTTTTCTACCAGCTAAACGTATAATATATTCTATTAATGTTTTTATAGCATTTTTATCAAATTTTAAACTATTTTGTTGTTGTTCAAAGTTTCTTACAAATTTTATTATGTCACTAATATTTTCTTCGTTATTATCCATTTCATAGTCAAATATAGAGTGTATTTTAAAAAACTTTAAAAAGTCTTCTTCATATTCAGATAATATATCATAATAATAGCTAGAGCCTATAAGTATTATTTTAAAATTCACTTTTATAGGTTCTGGTTTTATAGTAGTAATAGCTATACCACCTAACTGATATTCTTTTAAAGGCTCTATATAAACTTTGCCAGTTTTTAAAGTTCTTATAATAGTTTCTAAAGCATATGCATTTTTTAAAATGTCATCTATATGTAAAATTAAATATCCACCATTGGCTTTATGTAATATACCACCTTTTATTTTCATATAATCTGTCGTAAAGTTTCCAAGTTCGTTTTCAAACTCTACTTCACCTACAAGATTAGTATAGCTAGGGTTGTAATTTAAAACAACAGGTGCACCTTTTAAGTTGCTATTATCTACTATAAGATTAACTTTATATTTAGCAAAAAGTTCATCATCACTTTTTTTGTTTAAAAGAGGTAAAATAGGCATACCCTCTTCTTCTTCTATTTCTTCATCTAAAAAGTTGTCTATATTTTCTATAATATCTTCTTTAAGGTCTTTTAAATATTGTGTAACCTTTTTATTATCTTTGTATTTAGTTTGTATAGCATTTATATAATGTCCAACAGTAAATAAACTTAAATTATATTCTATATTTTCTATGTCTTTTTTAGTATTTTTTTCTATATCTTTTATAAGTTTCATTGTCTTTATAGCATCTTCTTGGAGCTCTTCAGATTTTTTACTTATAACTTCTTTTTCTTCTTCATCTAAATCTTCATATTCTTCTTCAGATATAGTTTCTCCATCTATAATAGGCATAAAATATATACCTGTGTTAGAATTTTTTATACCAAAATCTTTTTCTTTAGCAAGCTCTGTTATTTGTTTTATAATATCATCACGCTTTGCATTGTATTCTTTAACTATTTTATTTTTTTCTTCTTCGTGTTCTTTAGAAGAAAAAGCCTTTGGTATTTCTACACTGAGAGTATATATTAAATCATCTATTTCTTGTTTAAATTCTTTACCAAGACCTGCCTCTAAAAATAGAGCTTTAGGACATTTAGGGTTTTCAAAATTATATACATATACTAAATCATCTGGAGTTTTTTCATCAATGGCGTATTTTTTAGCATATTTTTTAGAGAAAGTAGTTTTGCCAGAGCCAACAGGACCACTAACGTATATATTGTATCCTTTATTTTTTATATTAAGCCCAAACTCTAAAGCCTCTATTGCCTTTTTTTGACCTATTATATTATTATCTGGTTGTATATTTTCAAGTTTTTCTATAAGCTTTATATCACATATACCTTTTAGTTCTTTATATTTAAGCTCTTTAACCATATTAATCACTCCAGTCTATTTTTATTATAAATGTTTCCACATAAGGATAGCATCTTCTTTGTTATCATCATAATATTCTTTTCTTATACCTTCAATAATAAATCCGTTTTTCTTATATAAATTTTGTGCTACATTATTACTTGTTCTAACTTCTAAAGTTATGCCTATCATTTCTTTTTCTTTAGCTATATCTATAAGGGCATTTATTATTTGGTTACCTATACCTTTACCTCTATATTCTTTTTTAACAGCCACATTGGTAATATGACCTTCGTTTATAACGTGCCACATACCACCATAACCTATTATTTTTTCATCTTCTTTTGCTACTATATAAATAGCCATTTTATTTTTTGTAAGCTCATCATAAAAAGACTTTTCGCTCCAAGGTATAGAAAAACAGTCTTCTTCTATTTTATGTACATCTTTTATATGCTCTGTTGTCATTTTTAAAATTTGTATCATTTAGATGTATTCCTTTCTTCTAGCTCTCTTTGTGCTTGTGGCTTTCTAAGATATTCTATTTCTAAATTGTTATAATCTACATATTTTTGTTGTTTTTCATATAAAAAAGCAAGGCTAGCTAAAGAGCTTGCTTTTTGCATATTTAAAGATATAGGAGCAAAATTTTCTTCTTTAAAATATTTTTTTATAATATCTTTGTAAGCTATAGAACCATCGCCTAAAAATATTGGCTCTATATCATTATTTAATATATAGTCTAAAAGCTCTGTTATAGTTGTAGCATATTCTTCTAAAATAGGCTCTATATAAGTACCTTCATTTTTATAAATACCAGCAAAAACTCTCTCTGCTTTAGCATCAATAATAGGTACAATATACCTATTAGTATCTATTATATTATAAGCCATAGCTTCTAATGTAGATATAGGTATAATTTTTTTATTAAGAGTATGTGCCATAGCTTTTATAGTAGCAGCCCCTATCCTAAGGCCTGTAAAAGAGCCTGGGCCTTTAGAAAAAGCAAAATAATCTATATCTTTTATATCCATTTCTAATGTTTTTAAAAGATTATCTATAATGGGCATAATTGTTACAGAATGATTTTGCTTATAGTTTAAATTTATCTCACCTAATATTTTTTCATTATTAGCAATAGCCACAGATGCAACTATCCCACTTGTATCAATAGCTAATATGTTCATCTTTTATCACCTCTATAAGTCTATAATCTTCGCCTTTTTCAAGGTCTTTGTATATATTTATCCAAGTAGCATTTTTAGGTATAATATCTTTTATAAGCTCTGCCCACTCTATAAGACAAACACCATTTCCAAAAAAATATTCTTCATAGCCTATGTCATAAAGCTCTTCTATATCATTTATTCTATACACATCAAAGTGATAAAAAGGTAATCTACCCTCATCATATTGATTAACAATAGTAAATGTAGGGCTTGTAATATCTTCATCTATTAAAAGCCCTTTAGAAAAACCTTTGCTAAATTGTGTTTTACCTGTACCCAAATCTCCACAAAGGCAATATATATCACCAGCTTTAGCATTTTTAGCTATATTATATGCTATATCTTTTGTTTCTTTTTCAGAAAAAACTTCTATTTTCATAAAATAACCAACCTATATATAAAATATTAAAAATTATCTTTGTGTATGTTTTTAATTATAAGATATTTTTCTATTATTTTATCATATTTTTTATAAATTAACAATATTTGTCCAAAAATAAAGATATTCTTCTCCAGTATATTTTTCTTTCTACCATTTCAGAAACAGTATGCCCTGCATTGTTTACAAGCATAAGCTCTTTTTCACAATTAGCCTGTTTATATAAATCAAAAACCATATATGTTGGCACAAAGTCATCTATTGCACCGTGTATAAAAAATATAGGCAACTTATTTTTTCTTAATTGCTTTATAGTAGATGCCTGCTTTAAAGAATATCCATTTTTTATTTTACATATTAAATTCATTATAAATAAAAATGGTAATACTGGCACCTTTTTAGATTTTTTAAGCTGATGTTTATAAACATCATAAGCAGAGGTGAAAGCACAATCTGATATAATACATTTTACATTTTTAGGTAACTTTTCACCAGAAGCCATAATAGCTGTGCTAGCTCCCATAGATACACCATATAAAACTATTTTTGCATTTTTATCTATTTTAACTATTTCTTTTATCCATTTTATTAAATCTATCCTATCGTGCCACCCCATACCTACATAGTCACCACCACTAATGCCGTGGGCTCTTAAATCTGGCAATAAAACATT
>CALWSN010000041.1 GCA_944384215.1 uncultured Clostridia bacterium
ACATTAAAGTAGCTTATACACATTTTTATGCTTGCATAAAAATTTTAATCACAAGACGGGGCTTTGCCTCGGATTGTGTAAAAAAGCCAGATTTTTAGGGGCTTTAGCCCTTGTACGATATTAAGGGCTTTATGCCCTTAGAACAAAAAATCGGCTTTTTTTCATACAGTACCTCAAAAAAATAAATTTGTTATTTTTTTGAGGTATTTTTATTAATTAGTATTTAATCAATATTATATAATATATTACCACTAACAATAGTAGCTAATATTTCTCCAAAAACTGTCATATCTTCATAAGGAGAATATTTTGCTCTTGATAAAAACTCACTAGATTTTATTATTTTTTCTTTTTCATTATCTACAATAATAATATCTGCATCATAGCCTTCTTTTATCTCACCTTTATTTTTAAAACCTAAAATATTAGCAGGATTTTTGCTCATTAAAATAGTTATATCTTCTATTGAAAAATCACTTTCTTTTAAAAGCTTAGTATTTGTTATATTAAAAGCAACATCTAAACCAGATATACCAAATTCTGCTCTTTCAAACTCTGTTACCTTTTTTTCATATAAAGAAGGAGAATGACCAGAAGCTATAATATCAATTGTACCGTCTTTAAGACCTTCTTTGATAGCCTTTATATCTTCTTCTTCTCTAAGAGGTGGCATAACTTTTGCAAAAGTATTATAATTATCTACCTGTCTATCTGTAAGAGTAAAATAATGTGGTGCTGTGCTACAAGTTATGTTTACACCTTCTTTTTTAGCCTGTCTTATAAGCTCTACTGTACCTTTTGTTGTAACATAAGATATGTGCACCTTTGCTCCTGTATATTTTGATAAAATAATATTTTTAGATGCTTCTATCTCTTCTGCCTCTCTAGGTATACCTACAAGCCCAAGCTTTGTAGCCATACAACCATAGTTTACTGTACCATTTTTTGAAAGATTAGGCTCTATTAATGTAGTCATAACTGTTATATCAAACATTCTAGAATATAAAAATATATCTCTTAAAAGGTTAGTATCTTCTATTGGTTTATCCCCATCAGATATACCTACAACACCTGTTAATATCATTTCACCTATTTCTGATATTTCTTTACCTTCTCCACCTTTAGTCATATTTCCTATTGGATATAAATTTATATTAGCCTCACCTTTACACTTAGAATGTATATATTCTACAACTGTTTTATTATCTACTATTGGTTTGGCAGATGATGATGTAGTAATTGTTGTATAACCACCTTTAGCACCTGCTTGAGAAAGTCTTAAAACATTATCTTTACTTTCATATCCATTTTCAAATATTTTACAACCAATATCTATAAACCCTGGCAAAACATAATTATTTTTTGCATCTATTATTTTTATATTATCAATATTAATATTTTTATCTATTTTTTTTATAATTCCATTTTCTATATAAATATCTTTTATATCTTTTTCTAATATGCCATTAGATACAATTTTTGCGTTTTTTATTAATAAATTCATTATATTATACCCCCATTCCTAAAGATAATAAATATAATAAAGCCATACGTACTGCCACACCGTTTGTTATTTGGTCGTCCATCAATACTCGTGTGCTTTCTAGTATAGATGTAGATATTTCTATACTCTTATGTGGCATACCTGGGTGCATAACAATAGCATCTTTGCTAGCATAAGAAAGCAATGTTTCGTCTAATTTAAAGAAATTTTTATACTCATTAAAAGATGCTAGCTTGCTACCGTAAGATTTTTCATCTTGTAGCCTAAGAGTCATTATAACGTCTGCATCTTTTACTGCATCTTTAGGGTTATAGCATACTTTTACACCAAACTTTTCTAACTGAGGTGGTATCATAGTAGGAGGTCCTGATACACATACTTCTGCCCCAAGCTTTAAAAGCCCCCATATGTTACTTCTTGTAACTCTTGAGCTTTCTACATCACCTATAATAGCAACTTTAAGCCCTTTAAAGCCACCTTTAGTATTTTTTATAGTCATAAGGTCTAGTAGAGCTTGACTAGGGTTTTCGTTTATACCATCACCTGCATTTATAACACTAGCACTTACGTTTTCTGCTATAAATTTAGCACTACCACTCATAGGGTGTCTGCATATAATAAAATCTGCACCCATTTGGTCTATTGTTCTTCCCATTTCGTGTAGGTTTTCATATCTATTATTAGTTTCAGAAACTACTATATCAACTATGTTTGCACTTAAATATTGTGCTGCTAGCTCATAAGATAGCTTTGCTCTTACACTTTTTTCATAAAATAAAACTATTACAGATTTTCCCTCTAAGTAAGGTGATTTTTTATTTTTTTTACCTATAACGTGCTTCATAGTTTCTGCTGTTTCTAATATATGTAATATTTCTTCAGCACTTATATCCATAAGGCTTATAAAATCTTTTCTTTTAAAAATCATAGGCTTTTCTCCTTTATATTTACAATTTTTTTAAAAGGTCTTTAAAATATTGTGGCAAGTCTGTTTCAAATTCCATATATTCATTAGTTGTAGGGTGTATAAAACCTAAAACTTTTGCGTGTAAAACTTGCCCTTTTAGCTTAAATGGTTGTTTTTCTTTGCCATATACAACATCACCTAAAAGAGGGTTGCCTATGTAAGCCATATGCACTCTTATTTGGTGAGTTCTACCTGTTTCTAATTTTAGTCTAATAAAAGTATATTTTTTAAATCTTTGTAAAACTTCATAATGAGTTACTGCTCTTTTAGAGTTTTTATCTGTAACAGCCATTTTTTTTCTATCAACTGGGTGTCTACCTATTGGCGCATCTATTGTGCCTGTGTCTTCTTTTAGATTGTTATAAACAATAGCATAATATACTCTTGTCATAGAATGGTCTTCTAATTGGCTAGCAAGGCTGTGATGCGCTTTATCATTTTTAGCAACTATAAGTATGCCTGATGTATCTTTATCTATACGGTGTACAATGCCTGGACGCATAACCCCATTTATACCAGATAAATTATCTTTACAATGATACATTAAAGCATTTACCAATGTACCACTATAATGCCCATTAGCAGGGTGAACAACCATATCTTGTGGCTTATTAATAAGTATAACATCATCATCTTCATATACTATATCAATAGGTATATTTTCTGGCAAAATATCTATTTCTTTTGGCTCATCTATATTAACTAAAATTTTATCATTTTCTTTTAATTTATAATTTTTATTAATATTTTTATTATTTACTAATATTTGTTTTTCTTCTATAAGTTTTTGTATCCTACTTCTTGATATATCTTCTAATTTATCATTTAAAAAGCTATCTATCCTTTTATCTTCATTATCTTTTAATATTAAAAATTCTAGCTGTTCCAAACTAATCTTCCTTTTCTTTTTTATCTTTTTTATGTTCTTCTGAAAAAATAATAACTATAGCAAGTAAAAATGTTCCTACACATACTAATATATCTGCTATGTTAAAAACAGCAAACTCTCTGCCCCAAAATATAAAATGAAACATATCTACAACATAGCCTCTAAAAAATCTATCTATCATATTGCCTATTGCACCAGATATAATAAATATTAAAGATAACCTAGATAAATTTAAAAATTTATTTTTAGGCATTTTATTATAATAATATATACAAATTATAACAGCAATAATTGCTATACCTATAAATATCCATCTAGCACCTTGTAACATACCAAAAGCTGCCCCTCTATTTTCTACATAAGTAAAGTAAAAAAAGTCTTCTATAATTTTTACAGAACCAATAGGTTTTAATTTTTCTAAACATATAAATTTAACCACTTGGTCTAATATTATAAGTAATAATGTATATATAAATGGTAATATTTTTTTCATTTTATCCCTCCAAAGCATATTTTATAGCATCTAATATTGTTTGTTGCGATACTTTGTTAGTAGCAAAAGCTTGCCCTATATGTCTTAGCATAATTATCTTTATTTGTTTATTGTCATTTTTTTTGTCATATGTCATATTTTCATATATATTTTTTATATTAAAATCTTTAGTTTTATATACATTAAAATATTTTAATATATCTTTAGCCTTTTTTATATCTTCCATTGTTATATAACCTTGTAAATATGATATGTACATACTAGCTATTATACCAATAGCTACACCTTGTCCGTGTAATATGCTAAAGTTGCTCTCTGTTTCTATTGCGTGGCCAAAAGTATGTCCAAAGTTTAAAATCTCTCTTATGCCCTGCTCTTTTTCATCAATAGAAACTATATTAGCTTTTATTTTACAAGATTTATATATCATCTGTGCTAATGTATCTTTATCATAATCTTTTATTTTTTCTTTTTTATCCATTATAAAATTTAAATATTCTTTATCTAAAATATATCCGTGTTTTATAACCTCTGCCATACCATTTTCAAATTGGTTAGTAGGCAAAGTTTTTAATGTATTTATATTTATATATACTAAGGCTGGGTTATAAAATGTACCTATTATATTTTTTTTATTAAAAAAGTCTACACCTGTTTTACCACCTATGCTACTATCAACTTGTGCTAATAATGTTGTAGGTATTTGTATAAATTTTATGCCTCTCATATATGTAGAAGCTACAAAACCTGCTATATCTCCTACAACACCACCACCAAGAGATAATATAATGCTTTTTCTATCTATATTATTATTAAGTAAAAACTCATATATATTATATATTTCATTTAAATTTTTGCTTTGTTCACCAGCTTTTATAACATAGGTTAAAACATTTTCCTTTTCAAAAATATTTTTTATATCTTGTAAATAATATTTTTCTACATTATCATCTGTAATAACTACTATATTATTATATTTTATATTATCTTTAATTAAAAAATTTTTAAGATTATTAAAGTTTTTTTCTATATATATATTGTATTTTTTTTCTATATTTATATTATACATATGTCTTTCTCCTTATCTTTTAACATTTTACCATACTTTTTACATTTTTTCTATATATTTTATTATATATTTATATCTATATTTTTTGTATATATTAAACTTTTATAAAATTTAATAAAATGCTTGTACTTTTTTATTATTTAATATATAATTTTTTTATAAAAACTAATATTTATGTATAGGTTTATATTATAATAAATATACAATATTAAATTTATTTTTAAGGAGGATATACAATGGCTTTTCTCAGTATTTTTGATGTTGTTGGTCCAAATATGGTTGGTCCTTCTAGTTCTCATACAGCAGGTGCTGCTGCTATATCTTTAATAGCAAGAAAAATGTTTGGTAAAGATATAAGCAATGTAAAATTTATACTTTATGGTTCTTTTGCAAAAACTTATAAAGGACACGGTACAGATAAAGCTCTTTTAGGTGGTAGCCTTGGCTTTGTATCTGACGATTTAAGAATAAGAGATTCTTTTGATATAGCAAAAGAGCTAGGCATTACTTATTCTTTTGAAGAAAGCAATATAGAGCTTGACCACCCAAATATTGTTGATGTTTGTATGGATAGCAAATGTGGTGATAAAATGGTTGTTAGAGGTGTGTCTGTTGGTGGTGGTAAAGTAAAAATTGTTTCTATTGATGACGTAGCAGTAGAATTTTTTGGAGAATACTCTACTTTAATTATAGACCACTTAGATAAAAAAGGAGTTATGGCTTTTATATCTAATTGTCTTCAAGATGCTAATACAAATATAGCCTTTATGAAAGTATCTAGAAATGCTAAAGGAGAAAGAGCACATTCTATCATAGAATGTGATGATAAAATAGACGAAAGTGTTGTTGATGCTTTAAGAAAAAATGAAAATATAAAAAATGTAATGTTAGTACAAATATAAGGGGGAACAACTGTGAACTTTAATTATGCTAGTGAGCTTTTAGAACTTTGCAAAAAAAATAATCTTTCTATATCTGAAGTAATGATTAGAAGAGAACTTGCTAATACAAATACAACTAGAGAAGAAATTATACAAAAAATGACTAAATCTTTAAATATAATGAAAAATGCCGTTAAAGCTCCTTTAGAAGCCCCTATCAAAACTATGGGTGGTTTAATTGGTGGAGAAGAAAAAAAGCTTATTGATAGATTAAAAGAAGGTAAAACACTATCTGGTAGTGTTACTACAAAAGCTTTAGCTTATGCCCTTGGTGTTTTAGAGGTAAATACTGGTATGGGTATTATAGTTGCAGCTCCTACTGCTGGTGCTGCTGGTGTTGTGCCTGGCTTATTGCTTGCATTACAAGAAGAGTTTAATTTATCTGATGAATGTGTATTAAATGGCTTATTTAATGCTAGTGCTATTGGCTATTTATTAATGAGAAATGCCTCTGTTGCTGGTGCTGAGGCTGGTTGTCAGGCAGAGGTTGGGTCTGCATCTGCTATGGCTGCTGCTGCTGCTGTTGAAATGATGGGTGGCACACCTGAGCAATGTATGTATGCTGCTTCTACTGCTTTACAAAATCTTTTAGGCCTTGTTTGTGACCCTGTTGCTGGGCTTGTAGAAGTACCTTGTCAAGCAAGAAATGGTATAGGCACTACAAATTCTTTAATATGTGCTGAAATGGCTTTAGCTGGTATACCTAATATTATACCTTTAGATGAAATGATAGAATGTATGTATTCTGTTGGTAAAACTCTCCCTTCAGAGCTTAGAGAAACGGCTCTTGGTGGTTGTGCAAAAACGCCTACTGGGTGTAGCAAATGTTATCTTGTTAAATAATTATAAAAGTTAGCTTATGTTTAAACATAAGCTAACTTTTATATATAAGGAGTGATTTTATGAAAACTTTTATATCTGTTTCTTTATTTATAGCTGCTTTTATTGTATTTATATTTTTACAAGTATATATATGTAAAAATGCTAAAAATAAAAAACTTGGTTTAATTTTACCTGTTGGCTCTTTTATATTAGCTATTTTACCTTTTATATCTATAATATTAATGATTATAATAAGTCTTATACCTAATAAAAATACTAATGTTTTATACGTTAGTTCACCTAATATTTTTATACCTGGTATACTTATACAACTTTTAAATATAATAATTTTAACAATAATTTTATTTATACCTTCTATAATTTTTACATTAATATACTTACATTATAAAAAAATATCAAATAAAAATATTTTATAACTAGGTGATTTTTATGATACTAATTATTATGTTTATTATAATTGCAACTATATCTCAAATATTTATATGTAAAAAATTATCAAATAAAAAACTTGGTTTAATTTTACCTATATTTTCTTTAATTGGTGGATTATCTCCTTTTATTTGTTCATTAGTTTTTATTTTATTAAATATTAAATATATAAATAGTTCAGTTTTTATGTTGCTTTATAACACTTTAATATTAACTATAATTTCTATTATCCCTTTTATTATCTTTATATCAATATATTTTTATTATAAGAAAGAGAATTAAAAAAATGTACTTAATATTATTTATTCCTTTTTTCTTATTACAAATATACATATGTAAAAATTATAACAAAAAACTTTGTTTAATTTTACCTATAATATCTTTAATAATAAATATTATATCTATATT
>CALWSN010000042.1 GCA_944384215.1 uncultured Clostridia bacterium
TCTGTTAAAATAGATTGAATTTTATTTCTAGTTGTTTGTGGTTTACTAGAAATAATAGCTATTTTTTCTCCTATAAGGTTATTCATAAGAGTAGATTTACCAACATTTGGTCTACCTATTAAAGATACAAAACCAGAGTGAAAATTATTATTCATATTTTAGTTCCTTTCTTTTAAAAATTCATCTTTTGTTATACAATATACATAATGAGGCATATCCATATTATAATAATGCTTTATTATAGTTATTGTTTTTATCATATTATTTCTTTTAGCCACATTTTGAGATGATATATTATTATCTCTAATTATAGAATATATTTTATCTAAATTTAAAATATTAAAACCATATTCTTTTAAAGCTTTTACACATTCTGTTGCATAACCTTTTTTACAATATTCCTTTTTTAATAAATATCCTATTTCATCTACCATATTTTCATTTATATTTTGCTTAGTAATACCTGCTTGACCTATAAACTTATTATTTTCTTTTAAAAAAACTCCTAAAAGCCCATAACCTTCTTGTTTATATCTATTTAATTGGTTATTAAACCAAATTTTACATTCTTCTTCAGAAAAAGGGTGCTCGTAAGCATACATAACATCTTTATCTTGCAAAAGCGTTTTTAAATCATTAAAATCGGTATTACATATAGGTTTTAATATTAATCTTTCAGTTTCTATTAACATAGATTATCTCCTTATGTTTAAATTATTTAAAATAGTATCTTGCTTTTTAAACATAATTTTTTCTTCATCTTCTGTCATATGGTCATAACCTAAAAGGTGCAACATACTATGCACTGTCAAAAAGCATAATTCACGCTGTAAAGAATGGCCATATTCTTTAGCTTGAGATATAGCTTTATCAATACTTATTATTATATCTCCAAGTGGAATAGGGTGCAACATATTATTATCTATATTATTAAAATCATCTAATAATGGAAAAGAGAGAACATCTGTTTCTTTATCTATATTTCTATGTTGACTATTAATTTCTTTTATTTCTTCATTATTTACAATAGAAAGGCTTATCTCTACATTTTGTGTAAAATTTTCTAAATTAAGACTTTCTATTATACATTTATTCATTAAATCAAAAGTTTCTTCATCTATAATATAATCTGTATTATTATCAAATAAAAGTTCCATAAAAGCTCCTTTGTAAAAACAAATGATTATTATAATTAAAACCAAAATTTATTATTTTATTTTTTTAGGCATTTTTTTTGTTTGTTTTTCTTTAATTTTTTCTTTTTCTTTTTCTAATTTTTCATAAGCTCCTATTATTTTTTGAACAAGAGGGTGACGAACAACATCTTTATTATTAAGCTTACATATACCTATATCTTCTATACCATTTAAAATTTTAACTGCATCTATAAGACCAGAGTTTTTACCCGTAGGTAAATCTATTTGAGTTAAATCACCAGTGATTATAGCTTTAGAGCCAAAACCTATACGAGTTAAAAACATTTTCATTTGCTCAGGTGTTGTATTTTGTGCTTCATCTAATATAATAAAAGCATTATCTAATGTTCTACCACGCATATAGGCTAGGGGAGCAACCTCTATGGCACCTTTTTCCATATTTTTTTGGAAATTTTCAACACCCATTATGTCATATAATGCATCATATAAAGGTCTTAAATAAGGGTCCACTTTTTGTTGCAAATCTCCAGGTAAAAATCCAAGATGTTCACCAGCTTCTATTGCAGGCCTAGTTAAAATAATACGGTTTACTTCATTATTTTTAAAAGCAGTAATTGCCATAGCCATAGCTAGGTAAGTTTTACCAGTACCAGCAGGACCTATACCAAAAACAATAGTATTTTTTCTAATAGTGTCTATATAATTTTTTTGCCCCATAGTTTTAGGTTTTACAGGACGTCCTGCAATATTAACGCAAATAAAATCATCGTTAATTTTTTCTATTTGGTCAAAATTTTCATCTTCTACTTGTGCTATAAGGTAATTAATAGTTTGCTCTGTTATTTCTTCACCACGATTAGCTATTGATATAAGAGATTTTAATACTTTTTCTGCTTTACCTAAAGCATATTTACTACCAGAAACTACTATATCTTCACCTCTATTTACAATATTAACAGCAAAGCTACGTTCTATTTTCTTTATATTTGTATCATATTGACCAAAAATATTTAAAATTTGTTCATTGGCTATTTGTAATTTTATTTGTTCCATTTTCTATATTGCTCCCTTCATCTTGATAGCTAATAGTTATAGGTGCTTTTTCTCCTATATCTTCTATTACTGTTAATTTTGCGGTTGCTATCAACTTATCTTCTATTTTTTCATAAGTTATTTCTTTATCTAATATATCAGAAGAAAAGTCTATTTCTTCTATTATTTTTTCATTTAAAAGTTTATTAGCATATAATTTAGCCTCATTTATAGAATATGTTTTTTTCTTAGGTATATACTCTTTATATTGAGTTTTTTTAATAATAAAAGGTAAATAAAAATTTTCTGATAATTTTAATTGAGTTCTAGAAACTACTGTATCATAATTTTCATATTTAACATTATTATTAATACTTAGGTTTAAATTTTTATTAAATGCTAATAGGTTATATGTAGTTTTATTATTATCTGTATAATCTTTTACATAATATTCAAAAGGTACACTAACTTTTATTTCTTTTTCTACCTTAGCTTTTATATCTGCATCAGAGTATGTATTATAAGTTCCTTTTATCTCTTCTCCATCTTTTAAAAATAATTCTCCCGATACAAGTATATCTCCTTTTTCAACAACATCTTTAGCTTTTACAAGAGGGCGTCCTGTTCTTGTAACAATATTTGTTATAACGCCTGTTTCTTTAGCTATTATATCACAAGGTTCATTATTTTGGATAGTATTTTCTTTTTCTATATTTTCAGAGATACTTATTGTAGCTTTAGTACCATCTATTTTTATATTAACCCAAGATATTACATCAAAATTATTTTTTAAATCTGTTTGTAAAGACTTTGTATCAATATTTTTCTTATAAGCACCTAAATAAAGTCCTTCTTTCTCACAAAAATCTAAAATAATGTTATTGTCTATTTGGTTATTACCTATAACTTGTATAGTCCATATAAATGAAGAAAAATAATATAATAAAAATATAAATAAAATACCACCTATTAAAAACATTTTTCTTTTTCTATTTTTAAATATAAAAAATGGCATTCCATATTTTGAAACAATTTTATATTTACAACCAGTCTTTTGTGATATTTGTTTTAACTCTTTAAAATCTTTTATATTTATCCTACATATAACACCATTATTAACTTCTTCTAGCTTAAATATATTTATATCTTTATTTAAACATAAATTTAAAAATCTTTCAATAGAAAACCCTGTAATCTTTATAATAACATATCCTTTAAAGTAATTCCATATAAATTTAAACATTATTTCACCAACCTATATAAATTCAAATTGTTTTAAAATACCTTTTATTAAAATTTTATTTTTATTAAGCTCTTTTAAAGAAAGATTTTTGCCAGCTATTTTAAAAATACCAGAAGATGTATTTATTTTTATAATTTCATTAGAATATTGTGCTATATTTTTAAAATTTTCAATAACAATTTTATTTTTACCCACAATAGTTATAAGGGGAACATTTAAAACTATTTCATTAGGTAATTCTATACCTTCTGTTAATCCCTTTTTTATAGAGTTTATTAAAATATTTGGAGCTTTGCTTTTTTTCATATAAATCTACCTCCTTTAGCAATAGATTATATGTTAAATTTATGTTAATTAGAATACAAATCTATTTTCAACCCAAATTTTTTATAGTATAATAAAAAATAAGTTACATTTAAAAAGGGTGATTTTAATGAATACATTATTTAAAAAACAGTTTATTATGCAATCTTTTGTTCTTATTATAAGTTTCGCTTTATTAGGAGCAGGTCTTACAAAAGCTTTTAGCTCTTTCTTTGTAGAACAAAAGAAAGATTTACTTATAGAACAAAGCCAAAAAGTTGCAAAAACATTTAAACAAGCATATTTTTTAGAAGGTAGGTATGGCTTATTAGCATTACAAAATGAAATAGAAATATTAGAAGAATATCTTAATGCTAGCTTTATTTTTATAGACAATGAAAATACAATTAAAATAATTTCAACAGACATAGATTCTAAATGGTACAATAAAAAAATAGATATTGAAAAAATTTTAAAAGAAACAAAAAATAACGGTTATTATGAAGTGCAAGGTACAATGGGAGGTATATTTGATGAGCCTATGCTTAGTATAGGAAGACCTATGACTATAAATGAAGCATATATAGGCACTGTTTTTATAAATACTCCTGTAACAGATTTATTTTTAACTGTTGAAAAAGCATATCAAATAATAATGCTATTTACTATATTTGCTATAATAGGTGCATTTATTTTAGTTTATTTATTTTCTAAAAAGATTAGTTTACCACTTATAGAGATTAACAAAGTGGCTAAAATTATGGCTAGTGGAGATTTTAAAAAACGTATATATATAAATAGCAAAGATGAAATAGGGCAGCTAGCAACAGTTTTAAACAATATGGCAGAAAGCTTAGATGAACAAGAAAAAAGGCGAAGAGAGTTTATATCTAATATATCTCACGACATACGCTCTCCTTTAACTTCTATGAAAGGTTTTTTACAAGCTATTATAGATGGTACTATACCTGAAGAAAAGAAAGAAAAATATATAAATATAGTATTAGAAGAAACTGAAAGATTAACGGTTCTTGCTAATAATATTTTAGATATTAACAAACTAGAAGATATGGATAGTCAAGATAGAAGCGTTAGCTTTGATATAAATGAGCTTATTAGAAGAATAATAATAAGTTTTGAGGCTAGGGCGGTTAGTAAAAATTTAGATATAAAAATATCTTTTGCAGAAAAAGAAAGCTTTGTATATGCAGATTTAGATAAAATTCAAAGGGTTGTCTATAACCTTATTGATAATGCTATAAAATTTACAGATAATAACAAATCTATTTATATTTCTACTACTGTTAAAGCAAATAAAGTTTTTGTATCTATAAAAGATGAAGGTCCTGGTATATCTTTAGAAGAACAAAAAAGGGTATTTGATAGATTTTATAAAGCAGATTATTCTAGAGGTAAAGATAAAAAAGGTAGTGGACTTGGGCTTTCTATTGTAAAAGAATTTATATTATCTCAAGGAGAAGAAATAGAGCTTAAAAGTGAAGTAAATAAAGGTAGTGAATTTATATTTACATTAACAAAATCTGAATAAATTTAATTAAAGAGGTATTTTTATGAAAAGTATTAATAAATTTTTTTATATTATATATTTAATACCATATTCTTATATAGCTTTAATTTTAGATTATTTTGGTAAAAAAAGTCCAATTTATTCATTTATTATGATACTTGGGTATTTATCTGTTTTAACTCCAATTTTTGTAGTTAAATTTTATAAAAATAGTTTATTAGGAATATTATTTATAATATTAGGTAATTTTATAAATAGTGGTATAAGTTTTATATTAATTAAATTTTTTACTAATTATACAGAATACGATTATTACTTTAAACCTTTTGGTATGTTAAGATTAAGTGTATTTTTAACAATCTTAAGCTTAATATTGCAAATTATAACATATATCTTAATTTATACCAAGAATAAATATTTGAAGTAATGATTTTATATTAGATAAAATTATAAAAATATACTTTATAAACAAATATTATTTATAGGGTATATATATTTAACTATTCGCTAAATGAAACTTTAGCGAATAGTTATGCAATAATAATGAAATATATATTAAACATATATTATTATATATATAAAGCCAAGTATTTTAATATATACTTGGCTTTATAATAAATTATTTATTTTTTATTAATAATTCTTTTATTATTCTAGTTAGTTGTATTATTATTGTTGGCATTAAAGATAACCCTAAAACAAATAATAAATTGTTAAAGCTTAAAGGTTCTACTTCAAATAAAGTTTGTAACGGCGGTACTAATAATACAGATAATAATAAAACAAATCCTATTAATATTGCATATATTATATATTTATTACTAAATAAACCTTGTTTTACAATAGATTTTCTACTTCTAGAGTTAAAACTATGCCATAATCTAGCTAAACATAATGTTGAAAAAGCCATTGTACTAGCTGTTTCATTATTAGTTTTTAATCCTATATAAAAAGCTA
>CALWSN010000043.1 GCA_944384215.1 uncultured Clostridia bacterium
CCCCCCGGCTTCCCACAGGGTTTCTCGTGTCCCGTGGTACTCTGGATCCTGCTCGCTGACTTCCGATTTCGCTTACACGACTTTCACGTCCTCTGGTCTGCTTTCCCAAAACAGTTCAGCTATCTTCTGTCAATACGTCACGCAGTCCGCAACCCCAGATGACTATGTCTTCTGGTTTGGCCTCTTTCCTTTTCGCTCGCCGCTACTCAGAAAATCGATTTTTCTTTCTCTTCCTGTTGCTACTTAGATGTTTCAGTTCACAACGTTCCCCCTGTATAGCTATGTATTCACTATACAGTAACAGAGCTTTTCTCTGCTAGGTTTCCCCATTCGGATATCCACGAGTCACTGACTGTGTGCGTCTCATCGTGGCTTTTCGCAGCTTTCTACGTCCTTCTTCGGTTCTTGATGCCAAGGCATTCACCCTTTGCTCTTATTAGCTTGACCAATTTGTCAATGCTAATCTTGTATATATTATACAAGGAAGTATATAATTTTCACAAAGTGAAAATTAATACGTATAGCAAGTAATATTGTTTAAATCCTTTTTGTTGTATATAATTTTTGATTTTCAAAAATTAATACATGACGGAAAAACTTTTTTAATTAATTTATATAAACTTAATTAATCTGTATTTACCTCTTTTCGTATACATCTTACTGTATACTGTCTGGCTCACGATACTTTATATATTATAAATTATCGCGTTGTGTTTGTTATTCAATTTTCAATGTACAAACACTCGTTAACTTGAGTGCCTATGTATAATAACATATATATAAATCAATGTCAACACTTTTTTTAAAATTTTTTCAATTTTTTTAATTTTTTAACATTAAAGTATAAAAGATATGCTATCAAGTTACATTATAGCATATCTTTTATACTTAATTAATATACCTATTCATATCATCAAAATCTATGCTTGGGTGCATAGCAATATTAATAGCATTAGCTATTATTTTAGCAAGACGCTCTATTGTAGCATCTACCTCTTTAGGTGTAACAAATAAGTTACCTGTATAAGGGTTTAAAATATTATTAATAAGATTATATTTTTCTTCTTTATCTAAATCTTTTATCATTTGATAAAACTCTTTTCCACCTTTAACTTCATTTACTAAGCTATCTATCATTAAATCTATTGTATCGTTAACTAATGTACCTGCATCTACAACAGTAGGAACACCAATAGCTATAACTGGCACACCCAATGTTTCTTTATTTAAAGCTTTTCTTTTGTTGCCCATACCACCACCTGGTGCTATACCAGTATCAGACATTTGTATAGTAGCGTTTATTCTTGAAGTTTTTCTTGTAGCTAATGCATCTATTGCAATTACAATATCTGGCTTTAGTCTATCTACCACACCTTTAACAATTTCGGCAGTTTCTATACCTGTTATGCCCATAACCCCTGGAGATATAGCACTAACTGGTCTTACACCTTCTTCTATTTCTTCTGGTAATGTATCTTTTATATGTCTTGTAACTAATACTTTTGATATAACTTTAGGTCCTAGTGCATCTGGTGTTACGTTCCAGTTGCCAAGCCCTACTACTAATATAGTAGAGTTATCTTTTAAATTACATAATTTTATAAGGTTTTTACTAAATATATCTGTTATTTTTTCGTGAGTTATTACATCATTTTCTTTCATAGCCTCACTTTCTATTGTAACATAATTACCTATTGGCTTACCCATAGTTTTTTGGCCTTTTTCATTTTTTATTTTTACCCAAGATACCTCTACATCTTCTATATCATCTACATATAATTCTACCCCTTCTATATTATTGTCATCTGTTTCTTTTGTTATCATTTCTGTAACTTCTATTGCCAAGTCTGTTCTTATAGAATAATTGTTCATAAAAATTTTCCTCCTATTAAAGTTTTGCACAAAAAGTTGATAACTTGTTTATAACTTGTTTATAACTTATGTTTTTTAACATATTTTATCAACATTTCCACTATATATAGTGTTGATATTACATTTTTTCACTAAATAATTGTTGATAACTATTTAATAATTACAATTATATTTATATCTTTTGTAAAAAAATTTTTATTATACATCTTGACTTATTTTTAATTTTATTTTACAATTATATGGTGTTTAATTCCGACAATAACAGGTGCTATCTAGCTTGTTATTGTGGTCCGTCCGACAATATTATACCCTCTAATATTATATTGTTAAATTATATTTTTTATAAATCAGGAGGAATTTAAAATGGCAAATATTAAATCTGCTAAAAAACGTATTTTAGTTACAGCTAAAAAAACAATGAGAAATAAAATGATTAAATCTAGCGTTAAAACTGCTATTAAAAAAGTTTTAACAGCTAGCAATAAAGAAGAAGCTAAAGTAGCTCTTGTAAATGCTACTAAAGCAATTGATAAAGCTTGTTCTAAAGGTATTTACCACAAAAACACAGCTTCTAGAAAAAAATCTAGACTTGCTAAATTAGTTAATAAAATGGCTTAATTTTAAAGCTTATTTAATACCGTAGATAAAATCTACGGTATTTTTATTTTATATAATTAAGATATTACTATTAAATACAAAGTATTTAAAATCTAATATAAATTTTTTATTACTCTAATATAAAATAACCACTTATTTTTATAAAATAACCACTTATTATAATCTTATAGAAATAAATAAATGTTTATTATATAATCTAGTTAAAGATGGGAGGGATAATAATGGATATAGAAATTAGCATAGATAATGATTTTATAACACCCAAAATTATTATTAAAACATCTAAAATAACTCCTGAAATAGATAATATAATAAAAAAATTAAATGAAAACAATTATAATATACTATGTGGATTTATAGATGATAAGATACAAATATTAAATCAAAATGATATAATTTCTATATATTCTAATGATGGCAAAACATTTGCTTTAACTTCTAACAAAGAATATAGATTAAAGCAAAGATTATACGAATTAGAAGAATTGCTTGATAAAAGGTTTTTTGTTCGTATATCAAAATCTGAAATTATAAATTTAAAAATGATTGATAGCTTAGATTTAAACTTTATAGGTACTATATATGTTAAATTTAAAAATGGAACAAATACTTATGTATCTAGAAGATACGTAAAAAAAATTAAAGAAATTTTAAGTATATGAGGTGGTTATTATGAATAAATATTATTTAAAAAAACAAGCTTTAAAACGTTTTATTTACTATTTTCCTGTTGGTATATTAGTTGGGCATATTATTAGCATAATAATTTCTTTTATATATGGAAATGGGTATTATTTAACTTGTTCTCCTCAGTTTATTAATAAAATAGGTAATGAAATTAATGCTTTAATATTACAAACTATATTATGTGGTATAATAGGTTCTTCTTTTGCTTCTCTTTCTATAATATTTGAAATAGAAAAATGGTCTCTTTTAAAGCAAACTATTATTTATTTTATTAGTACCTCAATAATAATGATGTTTATAGCATATAATTTATATTGGGTTGAGCATAATATAAATAGTATTTTAATTTATTTTTTTACATTTGCAATGTTCTTTATTATTTTTTGGATAATACAATATTTAATATTTAAAAATAATATAAATAAAATAAATAAAAAAATAAAATTAAAGTAATATTTTTCATTTTTATATCCTATTTTATAGGATATAAAAATTTTAATCACAAGGCGGGGCTTTGCCTCGGATTGTGTAAAAAAGCCAGATTTTTAGGGGCTTTAGCCCTTGCACGAAGAAATCGGCTTTTTTCATACAGTACCTCAAAAAAATAAATTTATTATTTTTTTGAAAGGGCGTAGACAAAGTCTACGCCCTCAAGTGCATAAATAAAATTTATGCACTTTTATTTTAATTTATAGATATAGACCAAGTATTTTCATATTCTTTATTAGCATCTAAGCATACAAGGTTATCTTGTTTTTCTATATCTTCTATTATACCATCTCTAGATGATAAAGATGTCCAAGGCTCTATACATACAAAGTTTACTTGTGCTTTAGGAGTGTGCCATATACCTAAATAAGACATATTTTCATATTTTACATAAACACTTTTATCATCTTTATCACTTTTTAATGTAACACCTTTTGACATATTTTCAAATACTAAAGCATCATTATCAAAAAGATTGTGTGTAAGGTTTAAAACTTTGTCATCTTTTAATGTAAAAGGCTCTTTATGTGTTATAAGCCCTTTTTCGGATATTCTTATGTTATTTACTTTACAAGCATCATCAAATATTAAATAATAATCGTCAAAGTTTAGTCCATTATCAATAGGAGTTATAAAACCTGGGTGGCCACCTAAGCCAAAATACATTGGTTTGTTATCTTTATTTACTACTTTAGATGTAATAAAAAGAGTATTTTCTTTAATTTCATAAGTAATAAAATATTCAAAAATAAAAGGATAATTTTTTAAAGTATCTTCATTAGATGTCATTTTAAAAACTATTTTATTTTCTTCTATTTTATCTGCTTCAAATTCTATATGTCTAGCTAAACCGTGGCTACCCATTTCATAAGTTTTACCTTTATAAATATATTTGCCGTCTTGCATTTTACCTACATAAGGAAATATATTAGTAGCTTTATTTTTCCAAGATTTTTCATCACCTTGCCAAAGATATTCTACATTATTTTTTTTAATAGATTGTAGCTCTGCACCAAGAGTGCTAATTTCTACATTTAAAATATCATTTTTTATAGTATAGTTCATATTATTACCCCCTATAATATTTGAAGCCCTATCTTTTCTGCTTCTTCAATCATTTGATGTGGCCATAAAGATGATTGTACTTCACATATATGTGCTTTTCTTAAAAAGAACATACAAAGCCTAGATTGACCTATACCACCACCTATTGTATAAGGAAGCTGTTTATCTAATATAGCTTTTTGAAAAGGCATTTCTTTACGGTCGTTACAGTTTGCTATATTAAGCTGTTGTTGTAAAGAATTTTCATCTACCCTTATACCCATAGATGAAAGCTCTAAAGCTATATCTAAAACAGGATAATAAACAAGTATGTCCCCATTTAAAGACCAGTCGTCATAATCTGGTGCTCTACCGTCGTGGCTTTCACCATTAGATAGCTCTCCACCTATTTGCATAAGAAAAACTGCACCTTTTTCTTTACATATAAGATATTCTCTTTCTTTTGGTGTTTTGTCTGGATACATATCCAAAAGCTCTTGAGATGTAATAAAAAATATTTCTTTAGGTAAAATCTCTTCTATATAGTCATATTGTATAGCCATATATTTTTCTGTATTTTTTAAAGCCTTATATATAGCTTTTACTGTTGTTTTTAATGTATCAATATTTCTTTCTTCTTTATCTATTATTTTTTCCCAGTCCCACTGGTCTACATATATAGAATGTGTATTGTCTGTGTCTTCATCTCTTCTAATAGCGTTCATATCTGTATATAACCCTTCACCTTTAGAAAAGCCATATTTTTTAAGAGCATATCTTTTCCATTTTGCAAGAGAATGTACTATTTCTGCTTCTTCATCATTATGTTCTTTTATACCAAAAGAAACAGGACGTTCAAAGCCATTAAGATTATCATTAAGCCCAGATTCTGGTTTAACAAAAAGAGGTGCTGTAACACGTAATAAATTTAAGTTTTTTGCTAACGAATTTTGAAAGAAATCTTTTACTGTTTTTATACCTATTTGTGTATCGTAAAGATTTAAAACCGATTTATAATTTTCTGGAACTAATTTTGTCATATATAAACCTCCTTACTGGTTAATATATCTATAATAACCTAAAAAATACTTATTTACAAGAATATTATAATCAATTTTTTATTTTTTAATTTTTGCTAATTTATAAATATTATATTTTTTTAATATTTTCTATTATATCTAATATAAGATTTAACACCAATTTCATAGGTTTTTCTTCTACAATATCTAAGGTATCATACTTTCCATTATGTATTGTGTCCATAAATTTAAGCTTTGTATCTTTTATATGTTGTGGTATATCATCTCCTTTTATAGTATAGTCTATAATTTGTTTTATTATTTCTAAATCTTCTTTAGGTACAACCTGTATATGTATATTAGGTATATTTTCATCTTCAAAGCTTCTGTCATCTGAGCCTGGGTTTATCTTTATTGTTTGTATATAGTCTTTATCTAATATATTTTCATTTAATATTTTTAAATCATACATTTTCTGTATATTATTTTCTGTACCTACTATAATAGTATCTCCAAAGCCACAAGTATCAACATTTATCATAGCTTGTATATTTTCTTTACCTATTTCTTTAATATACTGCTCACTACCTCTATCGGCATATTCTTCTCTATCAAAAAATACTATTTCTATATTTTTATCTATATGTTTTTCTTTTATATATTTTATAACTTCTATTAATATAGCTACACCTGTTATATTATCATTTGCACCTATACTGCCTTCTAAGTTATCATAGTGTGCACCTATTACTATTTTTTTGCCATTATTATTAAAGTTTACTATTATATTTTTTACATAGTTTTCGCCTATTTTTCTATTAGTAAGCGTATATTCTATATTGTTATTATCTAATATTTGTAATAAAGAATATCGTCTTTTATTAATATCTTTATTAGCTATAAACTTTACATTGTTTAGCATATATATCACCTCTTTTATATAAAAATATACACATAAATAGTGTATTTTATATTATTTTTTAAATTTTAAATAAAAATTATTATTATATTCTTTCTTTTCTATTAAACATAAATTAAGCTCTTTTAATAATTCTAAAAATTCATTTATATGGTGATTTATATTTTCTTTTAAAACACCATATGTAGTAGTTATATTTTCTCCATTAGCATCTATATTAATGTCTATAATAAATGGCTCTTTACAATGCTTATCTATGTTACTATCCCAAATATATAAATTACCACCTTCATTTAAAACCCTTACTGCTTCTTTAATGGCTTTTTGCTTATCATCTTTACTCATATACATTAAAGTATAAAAAAATGTAACATTATCAAATTCTTTATCTTTAAATGTTAAACAAGTTGCGTCCATTAATACTTTTTTAAAGCAATTTGGTGTTTCATCAAGTTCATCTTGTCTGTTGTCAATAGCCGTTACTTGATTTTTATATATTCTACCAATAATACCTTCTCCACCACCACCTATATCTAATATACTACCTTCAATATTTTTATTTAACGTTATATTTATCATAGTTAAAATCTCCTTTTTACTTGTGGTATGGCTCATTTTTTAATATTCTCTCTGCACGATATATTTGTTCAAGGAGTATAACTCGCATAAGTTGATGAGGAAATGTCATTTTAGAAAAGCTAAGTTTAAAATTTGCTCTGTCTACCACATTTTTATGAAGCCCCAAAGAGCCACCTATAACAAAAGATATATGGCTTATACCCTTGTTTCTATTGTTTTGTATAAAATTAGCTAGTTCTACACTATCCAATTGTTTTCCATCTATACATAACGCTATTACAAATTCATCTTTTATATTTTTTAATATTTTTTCTCCCTCTTTAAGCTTAATATTTTCTTCATCTGCAAGGCTTAAATTTTCTGGTGCTTTTTCGTCTGGTAGCTCTATTATATTAATCTTTATATATTTAGATAACCTTTTACAATATTCATCTATAGCCATTGTAAAATATTTTTCTTTAATCTTACCTACACATATTATGGAAACTTTCATATATTCTCCTTTAAAAAATTATAAATTTACAAAAAGGTTTCTATAAATATAGAAACCTTTCGTTAGTTATTCTTTAATTTTTATAAGCTCTGTTATACCATAAGGCTTTGCTATATGTAAATTAACATCTTTTTCTGCTTTTATGCCAAATTCTTCTAAAGTGTTAGCTACGGTTAAATACGCTAAATCTGGAGTATTATTATCTTGGCTTAAATGCCCTAAAAATACGTTTTTTAGCTTATCATTCATAACACAAGATAACAATTTACCACAAGTTTCATTTGATATATGGCCATATTTACCTAATACACGCTCTTTAAGAGCATATGGATAGCTACCAGCCTTTAACATATTTACATCGTGGTTACTTTCTAAAACAAGGGCAGAAGAGTGTCTTATATTTTCTATTACATCTCTAGTTATATGCCCCATATCTGTTGCAACACAAATTTTTATACCGTTGTATAAGACACTATAACAAACAGGGTCTTTTGCATCGTGAGGCACTGCAAAAGGACGTATAAACATATCGTTTAACAATATGCCCTCATCTTTATATACTAATCTTTTGTTATGTTTTGATATTTTGCCTATTTTTTCTGCCATATTATTCCAAGTGCCTTCTGTTGCATATACAGGTAAATTATGTCGCCTAGATATAACCCCTACACCATCTATATGGTCTGCGTGTTCGTGGGTTACAAATATTGCATCTATATCATCTAAGGATACGTTTATATCTTTTAATACACTTTCTATTTTAGAGCCACTAAGCCCTGCATCTATTAATATTTTTGTATCTTTTGTACCTATATATACACTATTACCTTTGCTACCACTAGCAAGAGTTGTAAACTCTATGGACATATTATTCACTTATCCTTCTTATATCAGCACCTAAGGCTCTTAGTTTATATTCTACTTTTTCATAGCCTCTATCAATATATTTTGTATTAGATATAACTATTTCTCCTTTAGAACGAAGCCCTGCTAAAATCATAGCAGCACCTGCTCTTAAATCTGTTGCTCTAACTTGTCCACCTTCAAAATAATCTATGCCGTTTATAGTAGCTACCCTACCATCTAAAGATATGTTAGCACCTAGCTTTTTAAGCTCTTCTACATATTGAAATCTATTTTCCCATACATTTTCTGTAAGAGTGCTTGTACCTTTAGCAACAGCTAAAAGAGTTGTCATTTGTGGTTGTAAATCGGTAGGAAAACCAGGATATACCATAGTTTTAACATTTGTAGCATTAAGGTTACCGTCAGATTTTACCCTAATATAATCGTCGCCTTCTTCTATTTCACAGCCCATTTCTATAAGCTTAGCAACTAAAGAGTCCATATGTTTTGGTATTATGTTTCTAACACAAACATCTCCACCAGATATGGCAGCAGCTATCATATATGTACCTGCTTCTATTTGGTCTGGTATTATTGTATATTCGCCACCGTGAAGCTTTTCTACACCAGTTATTCTAATAACATCTGTGCCTGCCCCTGTAACCTTTGCACCAAGCATATTTAAAAAGTTTGCCGTGTCTACTACGTGTGGCTCTTTTGCCGCATTTTCTATAACTGTAACACCTTCTGCTAAAACAGCTGCTAACATAATATTTATTGTAGCTCCAACGCTAACCATATCTAAATATATATTTGCACCTTTAAGGTTTGTTCCGTCTAGCTTTACAATGTTATCTTCTACTACAACATCTACACCAAGTGCTTTAAATCCTCTTATATGTTGGTCTATTGGTCTTGAGCCAAAGTTGCACCCGCCAGGTAGAGCAACCTCTACTTTTTTAAACCTACCAATTAAAGCACCCATTAAATAATAAGATGCTCTTATTTTTTTTACATCATCATTTATAGCTATTGAGCTTTCTATATTTGTAGAATCTATTTTTAAAGTATTTTCACTTAATAAATCACATTTTATGCCTAAATGCTCTAATGTTGTTATAAAGCTTGTAACATCTTCTATACAAGGAAGATTTTCTATAATAGAAACTCCTTCTGCTATTATAGCAGCAGGTATTATTGCAACAACTGCATTTTTAGCACCACTTATAAAAACATCACCAGATAATTTATTTTTACCTGTAACAACAAGTTTTTCCATTATTTTTCACTACACCTCACAATTAATTAAAAACATTATTTTATTATAACATTATTTTTATAAATAGAAAAGTATTTTTTTATCATTTACATACAATTTTTCTACTTTATTTAACATTAATACATTATTTTATATAAATACTTAATTTATTATACTTAAACATTTTAAATATAAATGGTTGATTTTAATATTTTTTTATTATAAAATACTAATAAACATTATTTTTTGAGGTAGAGAATGAATAAAAAATATTATAAACTAAAAGATAAAAAATTTATTATTTTGTTATTTAGTATATGCTTTTTAGTATACTTATCTACATATCTTGGTAGACTAAATTACTCTGCTAGTATAACTGCTATATTATCAGAAGGCAATTTTACAAAAAGTCAAACTGGTTTAATAGGTACAACTTTTTTCTTCACATATGGTATAGGTCAATTTATAAGTGGGTTTTTAGGAGATAAATTTTCTGCAAAAAAATTAGTTTTTATTGGTGTGCTTATATCTGCTATAACAAATTTATGTATGGCTATAACAAATAACTATATATCTATGGCTATTTGTTGGTCTATAAATGGGCTTTTTCAAGCTTTTATATGGTCTCCTATGATTAAATTTGTAGTAGATTTTTTAGATGATAATATAAAAGCAAAAGCTTGTATATATTTAAACTTATCTGTACCACTTGGTACTATGCTTGCATATTTTATGACTGCCCATATTATAGCAATAAAACCTTGGAAATTTGTTTTTATTATATCTGGTATAATATTATTAGTAATTAGCATATTATGGCTTATAAGCTGTATATTAATAGAAAAAAATGCTATTAATAAAGGTATAGAATATAATAAATATGAGCTAATTAACAATACTAATAAAAATAACAACAATATAAATACTTTTTATGTAATTTTATCATCTGGTTTTATATTTTTAATATTTAGCCTCATTGTTCAAGGCTGTTTAAAAGATGGTGTTACAAACTGGGTGCCTGTTTATATAAACGAAACTTATAACCTAGGTAATTTTATATCTATTATAATTACTATAATAATACCTATATTTAATGTTTTTGGTGTATATTTTGCATCTTTATTAAACTATAAAATAAAAAATGAAATTAAAACTTCTGCTATATTTTTCTTTATATGTAGCATTTGTTTAATTATACTTTTTATATTTTCTGGTAAAAGTATTTTTATATCACTTTTAATGCTAGGTATATCTACCACTACAATGATGGCTGTTAACACTTTGCTTATAGGCCTTTTACCTACAAATTTTGATAAAATAAATAAAGTATCTTCTATATCTGGTATATTAAATTCTTTTGTATATATAGGAGGTGCTATATCTACATATGGCATTGGTATAATGTCTGAAAATATAGGATGGAAAAATACTATTTTAGTTTGGGTTATATTAGCTATTATATCTTGCATTATTTGTTTATCTGTATTAAAAAAATGGAAAAATTATAGGTTTAAAAACCTTTAGTTATTATAAATATTTTTAAAAGGAGTGTTTGCTATGAGTGAAAAAATTTATTTATTATCAAATGAAGGCAATTTTTATAAGGCAAACTTACACAGTCATACAACCTTTTCTGATGGAACTTTAACACCAGAACAAGCTAAAGAAGCATATCAAAAACAAGGCTATTCTATAATAGCCTTTACAGACCATAGAATTTATAAAAATCATAAACACTTAAATGATGAAAATTTTTTAGCTATTGCTGGTTATGAAGTTGATATAAATGAACAAGGTAAAGATTGGCCTAACACTAAAACATATCATATTAATTTATACGATACTAATCCAACACAAAATGTAAGCTTAAAAGAAAAAACACCTTTACCAGAGCAAGATTATAAAAACTTTGAAAAAATTAATAAATATATAAAAGATATGAAAGACTTAGGCTTTATAGCCTGCTATAATCACCCTTATTGGTCTTTACAAAATTATGATGATATAAAAGGTTTAAAAGGTTTTTGGGGTATGGAAATATATAATCACGGTTGTGAACATGATGGTCTATATGGCTATAACCCTCAATCTTATGATGAAATGTTAAGGCTTGGCAATAAAATATATTGTGTTGCCACTGATGATAACCATAATCGTGAACCTTTTGATAGTCCTTTATGCGATTCTTTTGGTGGTTTTACAATGATAAAAGCAAAAAGCCTTACTTATGAAAATATTATAAATTCTCTTTTAACAGGAAACTTCTATTCTTCTATGGGACCAGAAATAAAAGAACTTTATATACAAAATAATACTTTATATATAAAAACAAGCCCTGTTGAAAAAATATTTGTTATAACAGAAGGTAGAGATTGTTATAAACTATTAGCTGATAAAGATAAAACTATAACAGAAGCTTCTTTTAAACTAAATGGTAATGAAGGGTTTATTCGTTTATCAATTAGAGATAATAAAGGGTTATACGCAAGCTCTAATGGCTACTTTATTAAAAATCTATAAACATTAAATAGTTATAAAAGGTGTAGAAAAAATCTACACCTTTTTATTTATTACAATTAAGATATTACTTAATATTACACTTTATTTTTAAAGTTAAAGTTTATAAAAGTTTTTAATATATTTTATTAAAAAACTTAACTAATCTTCTTGTTTTGTTTTTGCTATCACTATCTCTCTAACACAAACATCTTGTGGCATATAATATGCAAATTTTACACAATCGGCTATTTTAGATACATCAAGCCCACTTTCAATAGTTTTTTTCCATTGGTTATAGTCTTCTTTTATTTTTTCATCTGTTGTATGGCTTAAAAGAGGCGTTTCTACTACCCCTGGTGCTATAACAATTATTCTTACATTGCTACCTGCAACTTCTTTTCTCATACTTTCTGTTATAGCGTGTACTGCAAATTTTGTTCCACAATAAACAGAATGATTATTAAAAGTTTTTCTTCCTGCAATAGAGCTAATGTTTATTATTGTACCATTGTTTTCTTTTATCATATTAGGTAAAACTATATTTGTACCTGTTAAAATACCTTTAACATTTGTATCTACCATACTTGCCCATTCTTCATAGTCTTGTGTATCTGGTTTGCCTAAAAGCATTATGCCTGCACAATTTATCAAAAGGTCTGTTTTACCATATTTTTCTTCGGCTTCTAATATTGCTTTTTCTACCTCTTCTTTTTTGGTTACATCTACACTTTTACATATACAGTTTTCTAGGTTTAGCTCTTCCATTAAATGTTTTCTTCTAGCCAATAATAAAACTGGGTGTCCTTCTTTAGAAAATGTTTTTGCAAGCTCTTTACCTATACCAGAGCTAGCTCCTGTTATTACAACTAATTTTTTCATAATTATAATCTCCTTATAATAATTTCTTTATTATATTATAATAATATGTTAAAATATATCTATCAAGTAGGCACATTATTTACATATAGTGTAGTATAGGTAACTAAAGGAGATTTTATGAATAAAATAAAAGTATCTTGTGAAATAGAAGTAACTTTAAAAATGATAGGTGGTAAATATAAGCCTATTATCCTTTATTATTTAATAGAACATAACACAAAAAGATTTAATGAAATATTATCTTTTTTAAATAATGTTTCACAAAAAACTTTAACAAACCAATTAAGAGAATTAGAAACTGATGGTCTTATTAGTAGAAAAATATATCCTCAAGTGCCACCTAAAGTAGAATATTCTATTACTGAAAAAGGTAAAACATTATTCCCTATTTTAGAACTAATGTGTGAATGGG